>JAUMDU010000072.1:0-59233 GCA_032121425.1 Ilumatobacteraceae bacterium
GAACAAAAATGCCACGACAATGGTGAGTACTGCAGACAATCCTGGATACTCAATGCCACCAAGAACTTTTGCACGCACGGTGCTGTTGTATGCAGGATCAGCAGAAGCGCGGTCTGCCCAGCCCTGAATCATCCATTCAACGCCGCCACCTACAACAACCGCGATACCCAAGATAAACACCACTGGTTCAGTTGCAAGACCTAGCAAAATCATCGCTGCGCCTAATGCCAACACGATGGGCCAATACGACGAGGATGTTGGGCCAGTGCTTGCATCAACTGCCTGCTCTACTGTTTCAGTGTCGTTATCCACAGTAAATATTGAAAAGCCGGCCATTGTGGCTGCGCCTGTGGCAAGTCCAAACAACGCCAATGCACCTAAGTCGGTGGGGTTGACAAGGAATAAGTAAAGGATCGCTGCCACAGCAGAAAGTGCTGTGAGACCGATGAAGTACTTGGAACCTGTTGTAAACATCTCGACCTACTTCTGTACGTACACGAAAAACCACACGGCAGTAAATGCCACCGTGAGGAAGTACCAATACAACGCATGTGCAGAAATAACATGACTGTCATCGTTGCGTCCGCCCACAGAACGGAAGAAGGCAACTGCACTAAACACAATTCCACCGATGACCAGCAACAACATGGTTCCTGTAATCGCATAGAACATTGATTGATATGCCCCATCGGAAATACCAATTCCCATTTGCGCATAAATCGCAAGCTGAGCATTCACAATTGCAATACCCAAACCAATAGTGATTAACAAAGCCAAAGAACGATGCTGGCCGTCACGACGCTTGGTGGCATACACAGCCCACTGCGTCATCAATGCAGCAAACGGAAAAGTAATCACCATGGTGTTGGCGGCCACTTCTGGAACTTTGATTGCTGCGGGAAGCCAGTCTTTAATTTGTTCGAGTCCATCTGCCGATGTACGCAACGGCGCACCTGCACGAAATCTCATCCACATGCCAAGCATCCCTGCCATCAACATTGCAGCGCCCGACACAACCAAAGCGGTTGCAACGAAAAGCTGTCGCCGAGGAGCTGGCGCAGGAGCGGAAGGTAATGCCAATGTCATGCTGGTACCTCTTGTGATGGTTTGACGTCTAACAGCGGCTCACTCGAAGACACTGTTGCAAGGGCAGCGAAGTTGTCTGTAGGTGCAGGAGATGGGATTGACCATTCGAGTGTGTGTGCATCCCATGGATCATCTTTTGCGCCAGCACCTTGACGCACTGCAGTAACGAGCAATCCAACATATGCAAGAACTACTAAAGCAATAACTGCTGAACCGACACCTGCAAGAACATTCCACAGACCAAGTGGGCCGGAATAATCAAAATCATTCACTGCATCTACGGGTTGATCTGCAAAGCCAGCGACATACAACGGAAGCGATGCAAGCACAACACCAATGAATCCCAAGCCTGCAAGACCAAGAACTTTTTTGTCTTCCAGAACTACGCCCCACAGTTTTGGTGCCCAGAAAGTAATTGCGCCAAGGCCAGCAAGTAATCCGCCGTACACCACATATGCGGTCACGCCTTCACCAAAAGAGGTACCCACAAGTGCGGCATCGCCAATGTGTTGTACAAAACTTCCCGCCACACCGGCAAGCAACATCAATGCGCCCAACAGTGCGAAAGCAAAAGATGCGCTCACGCCAGGTCGGCCTTGCTTAAATGACAACATCGCAACAGCGACAGTGACTAATGCTCCAAGCAATGGAAGACCGTTGAACAACAAGAATAAAATCGTGCTGGACAATTTGTCGCCGGTGGTGCCAGATAGATCAAGAACGTGTGCGGTTTGTGTAACTGCACCAAGAGTTGCGGTAGTGATTAACGCGATACCTGCAAGCAGTACTGGGCGCATCGGTTGACGTACCCGCGCAGTCACCGGCGCAATTTCAGCCAAAACGCCTAAGGCCATCACAATCAATACAAATGTTTGTGGTTGTGCGTACACCCAACCCAACCATGTGTTGATCACTTTGTTATCGCCAAAGGCCGTCTGGCTATATGTGTGATCTACATACAGATACGCAATGGTTCCAATAGCCACGGGCAAACTCAACACTGATGCGACCGAGCCCATCAATGCAGACCAAGAAAATGCAGGTACATCAGCTAATCCCATGCCTGGGGCACGCGATGTCAACACCGTGGTGGCAATTGATACTGCGCCAGCTAAAAGACCTGCGAGCGTGAGTGCGAGACCCAAGAGATATAGATCAACCATGTCGGAGCTGCCGCCGCCAGGACCACCGTTGGCAATAAAGGAAATGAGTACAAGGTCTGTACCAAATGCCCACGTCCAAAAACTGAACTGCGCAAGTCGGGGAAACGCGATAGCGCGAGCACCCACCTGCATGGGAACAACGGCAATAGCAATACCAATAAACAACGGTGCGAGAAGTCCAAAGACAAGTGCATGGCGATGCAATTGGGTGAGCTGAAGTGCAGCGTCTGCACTAAAAAATTGAGCCCCATCGGGATTAACGCGTTCAAATCCAATAAGTGCGCCAATTGCGGCGACGGCGATTGCGTAAAGAAGCGACAAACCGATGAACAAGCGGCCAATCTTTTTGTGATCGCTGCTTGTCACCCATTGGCCTACGGATGCGACGAATGACGAACCCGTGGTGTGTGTCGATACGCCGACGTGAGTGTCGATGGTGGTCATTTTCCGATGGTCTCCCAGAGTCACCCTTTTGCTCTTTGCAGAACGCGGGGGTGATTGCGCCTAGTTGTAACGACTCAACACTACCCACCACTCACCGCTCAACGGGAAATCCTCGCGTGGTCTGCACTTCGTGCAATTGCGCATTTCTAGCGAATGAACACGTCCACCGTGAGAGCCACAAAAAGGAGGGAAATATAAGAAATGGAGAAAGAAAAGAGCTTCATCGCAGATCCAGGTGTCTGCCGGCGACCTAGTGCAATTGTGCCCCACAGAAAAACGCCGCCCAACAGCCCTGCACTGACCCCATAGACCCATCTCATGTCCGCGACGGGAACGACTACCAAACTGGCAGCCACTAGTGCGATTGTGTACCGAGTCATCGAAGCAATGACCTTTTCTGGTGTGGCTACGGAGGGAAGCATCGGCACCCCGGCAGCTGAATAGTCATCGCGGTGTCGAATGGCTAGAGCCCAAAAATGTGGCGGGGTCCAGAGGAAAATCAACAAAAACAAAAGCCAAGGGGTCCATTCCAGCGAATTTTTCACGGCTGCCCAGCCCACAAGCACGGGAACTGCCCCAGCAGCACCGCCAATCACGATGTTTTGGGTGCTGTTTCGCTTCAACCACAGTGAATACACAAAGACGTAGAACAGTGTGGCCGACAGAGCCAGACAGGCTGCCAAAAGGTTGGCGCCCGCCCACAAAATTGCAAAAGCCACTACTTCTAGGGAAATTGCGAAAACAAGCGCATTCCTTGGCGCAATCAGCCCAGTGACTAAGGGGCGGTTCTTTGTTCGCTCCATCAGGGCATCAATGTCCCTATCGATGTACATGTTGATGGCATTTGCGCCGCCCGCAGCCAATGACCCACCCACCAAGGTGATCAGCATCAACCACAAAGAAGGCCAACCACCCTCGGCAACCACCATCGTGGGAACAGTAGTGATGAGCAATAACTCAATGATTCGAGGCTTTGTTAAGGCGATATACCCCGCAACCACGGACTGCGGTGCACGATTTGACTCATGTCCTCGTCGCTTCAATCGCGAGGGGACTACGGGGCGAACATTGAGGGGCACGGGTACTCATCGTATGGGTGGTAGGCAATCTCAACCAATCGCAAGCAGAATGTTTCCGTGTCATTGACCACATCACCCCACCTCTCGAGCATGCCGGCGTCCTCTCAGGACACCCAAATTGCCAATCCCGATGTGGACACCACCGAGACAACACAGATCGATAAGCCCTGGATTGTGTTGGTGTGGAACGACCCCATCAACTTGATGTCGTATGTCTCTTTCGTTTTTCAAAAACTCTTTGGCTACTCAAAAGAAAAAGCCGATGCCCTCATGCTTGATGTCCACGAAAAGGGTCGTGCAGTTGTATCCACGGGGGCAAGAGAACATGCCGAGCTCGATGTCTTTCGCCTTCATGAACATGGTTTGTGGGCAACCATGCAACAAGACTCATGAAACGTCGTCGCGCAGCGGGGCCCATTGAGGCAATAGGCAATGGCTTTTTTGCCATCAACTTGCCAGAGGCCGACCGCCAAACATTGACGGGGTTTATTGATCAACTGGAACAGCTCTTGCACGCAGATGTACAAGACCCGCGTCTGCGCCGATTGTTTCCCGTGGCCTATCACGATGACCCCGACCGCGATGCGGAATACCAGGGCTACATGCAAGAAGAACTTCAACAATCACGACTCAACTCAATAGCCATGGCACGCGATGTTCTCGCCCAAGAGGAACCTCTCACCGAGGCACAACTCCATGGGTTCATGATGATCATCAACAATCTTCGGCTGGTGTTGGGCACTCTTCTCGACGTAGATGAATCTGCCGATACTGACGACATTGAGGAGTCTGACCCACTATTTGGCCAAGCACAGCTCTATGGATATCTCGGCTGGCTCCTTGAATGGACAGTGTCTGCGATGACAGGGGAGTAAAACGCTCATAAGTTCCCTAGATTCGTGAGAAGGCATTTGCCCCTTCGGCTGATAGCGTCATATTGCTCTCAACCGGAGTCGTTCTAGCCCCCATCGTCTAGCGGCCTAGGACACCACCCTTTCAAGGTGGCGGCACGGGTTCGAATCCCGTTGGGGGTGCAAGAGACCAGTGGTTTCCACATGGTCCCGTGGTGAAGTTGGAGTTCACGCCGGCCTGTCAAGCCGGAGGTCGCGGGTTCGAGTCCCGTCGGGACCGCCATCAATGGCGGATCGTCATTGTCGTTGTGTTTCTCAGAGAAATCTGAGAGGCATCACGGTCGAGTAGCTCAGTTGGCAGAGCACACGCCTGAAAAGCGTGGGGTCACCGGATCGACGCCGGTCTCGACCACCAGAGATATCTATTGCTCGCGCAATCGAACCAAAGTTTCTTGCGCGACGGTCGCCACATGTGTGCCGTCTTGTGAGAACACATATCCAAAAGCCAATCCACGACCATTGATGTAGGCATGGCAATTCATTTCATAGAGATGCCACTGACTCGAATCAATATCGCGATGAAACCAAATCGTGTGGTCGAGGCTTGCGGAAAAAAATGCATTTTCTTGGTTCCATCGCTCGCGTAGTTCGGGCACGCCGCGTATCACTGCACCGGTGGGTAAGTCATCAGATAAATACGCCAATGCGCAGCGATGCATCAATTGGTTATCACCGAAGTTTTCTTTCACTCGATACCACGACATCAATTGACCAGATCCATCTCGCTTCTCAGCTGGAACAAATTCAAACGGAATCTCGCGTTGTTCAATGTGAGGCGACCACGTATCTGTTGGTTCAATGTCATCGGGTTGTGGAATGTTTGAGGCAATAGCCACTGAAGAAATTTCTGGTGAACCCTCTGGCAATTGATAACTCGCTTCAAGATTCAAAATTGCGCCATTTGATTGTCGTGCAACAACTCGACGTGTACAAAAACTTCTTCCATTACGAATGCGATCTACTTCGTAGCGCACTGTCTCGGTGTTATCTCCACGACGAATGAAATACGCGCGCACAGAGTGCGGAAGGAATCCTTCTTCAACTGTGGAAGATGCTGCGCGTAATGATTGAGCCACGATGTGGCCTCCGTACAGCCCACCCCATGGATAGGGAAAACCTTCACCAGCTACTACATCAATACCGTGCGGTGTGAGTTCGAAAAGTTTTTCGAGGCTCATGAGACTTCCAACACCACAAGCACGTCACGGGTGACGTGACTCTCTAATTCAAAGGTGCCGGCAACGTTTGCAGTGAACGTCAAAGTTGCAGGTACGCCTGGTTCCATCTTTTTTGTTGCTATGTCATAGCCATGCAAGTGATACTCATCTGACTTCTTGGGGTTCACCAATGTGATACGTACTTCATCACCAAGGGCCACCACTTCAATGCGCTCATCACCAGAGTTCTCGCCCACGATGACTTCAATCTCAAGAGGTTCAGGCAACGTTGTTGTTGTAGTCGTTGTCGGCAGGGTTGTCGTTGTGGTGTTCACGGTTTGCGACGCTGAACAACCCGAAACGATGAGAAGGACAGCACACACGCCAAAAATTTTTTTCATGGTCTTTATTCTTTCAAGAAACAGCACTGTTGACTAAGTGCCGGCGTTACGAACCGAATTCGAAGCCTAAGTCTGGTGCGGTCAACAATGGTCGGTATTCAATTCCTGCAGCAGCGGCCATGTCAGCACACGTTCCTCCACGATCAACAATCACTGTGATGAATACGGGCTCTGCACCAAAAGCTCGTACTGCATCTACGGCTTCAAAGATGCTGGTGCCTCGTGTCACTGTGTCCTCGGTAATCACAACTTTGTCGCCCGGCTGGAGCGCTCCTGCAATACGTCCAGTGATTCCGTGGTCTTTTGCTTCCTTGCGCACGCTGAAACTGCGCAACTGCGATCCACGCGTAGCTGCAATAGCTGCGATTCCATAGGCAACAGGGTCAGCCCCCATGGTTAAACCACCAATGGCTTGGGCCTCTTTGGGCAAAATCTCAAGCGCTGCATTTGCAACTGCAAGCATCCCGTCAGGGCGACACATGGTCTGTTTTGTATCCAAAAACCATGAGCTTTCTCGACCCGATTTCAAGGTAAAGGATCCTGTTTTCAGAGCATGTTGAAACACGTTGTCACGCAAAATAGCCAGCACGGAAGGCAACTCGGGAAGGCCTTGGGGCGTAAATGGGTACGTTTGGGTCACTTGTTTGACCTTACTTGCCGATATCTATGTGACTGGACTTCATCCGATGAATTCCATACCGTTCCACAGTTGAGCGACTTGATAGTGGCTCAGTGAAACTTACTCAGTAAGGTGGTGAGAAGTACATATGTCCACCAAGAAATCAGCCCCGAGAAACTCTGCAATGAGCAGTGCCCATAAAAAGGCACTCGCTAACGGTCGCAATGAGGGTCGAATCATTCGTGAGTACCTAGAGATCGTTGAAGCAACAAAACCCAAACGAGGCCGCAGGCGTACCCCTGAATCCATCGCGCGACGCCTCGCCGTCATCAACACCGAACTCAAAACTGCAGATGCAGTCACCAAAGTGCGCCTCATTCAAGAGCGCCTGAACCTTCGTCGTGAGTTATCTGGAATGAAATCCAAGACCGAAGTGGCCACTGCCGAAGCACAGTTTGTAAAAGTTGCGCGTTCATTTAGCAAGCGCAATGACATCACCTACGACGCTTGGCGAGAATTTGGTGTCACACCTACCGTGCTGAAAAAAGCCGGTATCGAAAAGGGCTAACCAAGCCTTTCATTTTCAAAGTATGCCGATGCGGAGCGTTGGAGTTCTTCAATTGCCCTGCCTGCATGCTGCAACACCCGATCAAGGTTGAATGCATCATCAAGCTGTGTTGAACTTAAGTTCACTTCTGATTGTTTCTCAAGTACTTCACGCAAGTGGGTCCCTGTCTCAAGTGCAGTGCGAGCAGCGGATTGCACAATGCGATACGCCGCATCGCGTTCCATTCCATTTTCCACCATTGCTAAAAGAACAGATTGCGAAAACACGACTCCGTGAAGTGCATTGAGGTTCTTGAGCATCTGATCGGCGTCTACTTCTAAATGCATGATGATGCGTGCCATGCGGCGCAACATGTACACCACAAGCGACACTGAATCGGGAATAACAATGCGCTCTGCAGATGAATGCGAAATGTCGCGTTCATGCCACAACGGGATGTTTTGCAGTGCTACTTGTGCGTTGCCTCGTAACACGCGCGAAAGACCCGTGATGGTTTCCGATGAAATGGGATTGCGTTTGTGCGGCATTGCGCTGGAACCCTTTTGCCCATCGGCAAAACCTTCGCGCACTTCGTTCACTTCTGTGCGTTGCAGGTGACGTAGTTCCACTGCAATTGATTCCAATGTGGAACCAATAGAAGCACAAACATATAGATACTCTGCATGTCGATCACGTGCAATTACTTGAGTTGCGGGCACGGCGGTCAAGCGCAAGCGAGCAGCTACTGCGGCCTCTACTTCTGGGGAAATGTTTGAATAGGTACCTACTGCACCAGAAAGTTTGCACACCGCAATCGAGCGCGCTGCGTTCAACATTCGATCTCGATCACGCGCAAGCTGTAAACCAAACAATGCGGTTTTAGCGCCAAACGTTGTGGGTTCAGCATGAATGCCGTGGGTACGACCAATCATTGGGGTAAATCGGTATTGCGATGAGCCTTTAAGTAACAGATGAATTACTTCAGTAAGTTCACGTTCGATGAGATCGAAAGCATCGCGCATTGCCCAACACAATCCAGTATCGACTACGTCGGTACTGGTGAGGCCGTAATGAATCCAAGTTCCGTGTGGTGCACCAATGGCATCTTGTACAACATCCACAAAGGCCGCAACATCGTGCTGGGTGATTTCCTCGCGTTCCTGCACTCGTTGCACAAACACATCGTCAATAACTGGTGCATTTTTACGACAACTGGCGGCGGCATCTTTCGGAACAACTCCGGCATCTGCAAGCGCTTCAACGACGCATAATTCAATCTCTAACCAACGCGTCATCTTTGCGCGTTCTGAAAACAGTTCGTCTGTCTCGGCAGTTGAGTACCTATCAATCACGACCGCACCACCATTGCATCTCGCGATGGCCCAGTGCCCACCATTGAGACAGGAATTCCTGTTTCGCGCTCCACAATCGCCACCAGCGCACGCGCACTATCTGGCAATGCATTAAATGTTGTAATGCCCTCAGTGCTGGACTTCCATCCTGGCAATGTTTCCCACACTGGTTCTACTTCGGCAAGACGTTCCACGGTGTCGGGGTATTGGCGAACTACTTCGCCGTTAATGCGATATGCAACACACACTTTGACTTCATCGAAGGTATCCAGCACATCAAGTTTGGTCAGCGCAATATCTGTGAGGGAATTCACTCGTGTGGCATGACGCAACATCACTGTGTCTAGCCAGCCGGTACGCCGCCGGCGACCCGTGACAGTGCCGAACTCGCGACCAATCTCTACCAATGCATCACCAAGTTCATTTGTTAACTCGCTGGGGAACGGACCCATTCCTACGCGCGTGGTGTAGGCCTTTGCAATTCCCACCACACGATCAATGTGGCGCGGTCCAAGACCAGACCCCACTGCAGCTCCACCCGCTACCGGATTCGAGGATGTGACATAGGGGTATGTTCCGTGATCAACATCTAAAAATGTTGCTTGAGCACCTTCTAACAAAATTGCATCCCCACGTTCGCGCGCATCGTGCAACAAGTTCACCGTGTCGGCAACATAAGGAACAAGACGCTGAGCAAGTTCCACAAAATTCTCTACTACCGCTTCTACATCAATAGCTGCAGCCCCCATGTCTGCGAGTTCAATGTTTGCTGCAACGGCGCGCGCTCGTAGTTTTTCCTCAAAGGCACCAATGTGCATCACTTCGCCAACACGAATTCCAGAGCGGCGCACTTTGTCGACATATGCAGGACCAATTCCCTTGAGCGTCGTTCCAATTTTTCCTTCACCGCGCCCAGCCTCAAGTGCTGCGTCAATTGCTTGATGCCAAGGAAAGATGAGATGCGCAAGACTTGATACCTTCAGTCGAGCAGTAGAAATACCCCGCGACTCCAACGAATCAATTTCGGCGAACAGTGTGGGGAGATCCACAACTACGCCATTGCCAATCACCGGTGTGACCGTGTCGTAAAAAACTCCGCTAGGCGTTAACTGCAATGCGTACTTTTGATCACCAATGACCACCGTGTGGCCAGCATTGTGTCCACCTTGATATCGGGCAACGATTGCATGGGTGGCGGCAAGAAGGTCAATAACCTTGGCCTTTCCTTCGTCACCCCACTGGGTGCCAACTACAACAGTGACGGCCATGAACGCTCCCCTTTCGGAACGTAAATTAACTGTACTTGCTCCAGGTAATCCAACCTCTCTGAATCGCTCAATACGGGTAGGTTTTTAGGGGTGAGCGCAGTACTTCGACGACAACTTTGGTCCTCCATGACCACAACCGAGCGCGATGCACTGTGCCGACGGGGCCTTGACGACATTTTTGATGCCCGTTTACGCACCTCCATTGGGGAACTGATCGAAGATGTCCGTATCCGTGGTGACGAAGCGGTCTGCGACGCCCTTGCTCGTTTTGACGGAATTCGTGTTGCACCAGAGCATCTGCGTGTCTCGGCTGAAGAAATTGCAACTGCCAAAGTGGACCCAGCACTGGAAAATGCAATTGTTGATGCCATTTCGCACTTACGAGCCTTTAACGACCAGTTATTAGAGCGAGCCAGCGACTGGACGATCGAGATTGAAAATGGTCTGGTTGCAGGAGAAAAGATCACACCTATTTCGAGTGTGGGGCTTTTTGTACCCAGCGGCAAGGCCAGTTATCCGTCTGTGGCGTACCAACTTGGAGTGCCTGCGGTAGTGGCAGGTGTTCCTGAGATTTCTCTTGTTGTGCCCCCCATCCCAGGTGGTCAAGGTGAAGTGGACCCCGCGGTACTCGTGGTGTGCCGTTTGTTGGGTATCTCAAATGTCTTTCGTGTGAATGGGCCTGCTGGCATTGCCGCGCTGGGTTTTGGCACGGCATCAATTCCTCGCGTGCGAAAAGTTGTGGGGCCGGGAAGCCCTGCGGTCACACTGGCTCAAGTAGAGATGCAACGTCACGGACTTGCAACCATGATGTTGCTGGGTCCCACTGAGAGTCTCGTCATTGCAGATCACACTGCACATATCGGCCGACTTGCTGCAGATCTTTTGATTGAAGCTGAACATGGCACAGACTCTTCAGTTGTTCTCGTCACCACATCTGCCGAGATGCTCGATGCGCTCGACACAGAACTAGCAATCCAAATTGGTGATTTGCCTGAGGTGCGCGCAACAGCTGTGCGTTCTTCGCTTGGGCCAAATGGTGGTGCGGTAGTTGTGCGCAATCTCACTGAAGCCGCCGAGGTAGCAAATCTTTATGCACCAGAGCATTTACAGATCGCTGTTGACCCACAACATGAAGAACAACTTCTCGACTTGTTGGTGAATGCTGGTGAGATTCTTATTGGTCAGCACACGCCATTTTGTGCTGGCAATTTTGTTATTGGTTGCCCAGCATCTTTACCCACAAGTGGTTTTGCTCATGTGTCTTCTGGAATCACTGTGGATACATTTTTAAAGCGCACCGCAATTGCCAAAGCAAACGAGTCTGCACTTCGTCGCATGGCCGACACAATCACTGCCTTGTCAGATCACGAAGGTTTTTCTGCACACGGCAACGCAATACGTCGCCGCTTCGGCTAAATCACACCAGGCTGGCCAGTGACCGAAAGTTCGTCATTGACAACATCCACACGAATGGTTCCGCCTTCTCCCACATTTCCCTCTAAAAGAATGATGGCGGCTTTGTCGGCAATCTCGCGTTGAATCAAACGCTTCAATGGTCGTGCTCCAAAGTCAGCATCAAATCCCCGTGCGCCCAACATCACCCGCGCGGCCGGTGTGACCTGCAATGTGATGCGTCGCGCAGCGAGTCGCTCAATGAGATGTTCCAATTGAATCTCAACAATTGACGTGAGATCTTCTTCTGTCAGTGACTGAAAACGAACAATTTCATCAATGCGGTTCACAAACTCTGGTCGGAAATAGTCAATGGGTTCGCCTGGCAAATTGCTCGTCATGATCAACACCACGTTGGTGAAATCAACCGTGCGCCCTTGACCATCTGTCAGTCGTCCATCGTCAAGTAATTGCAACAACACGTTGAACACATCGGGATGTGCTTTTTCCACTTCGTCTAACAGCACCACGCTGTAAGGGCGGCGGCGTACTGCCTCTGTCAATTGACCGCCTTCGTCGTAGCCCACGTATCCAGGGGGGGCACCAATGAGTCTGCTCACCGCGTACTTCTCCATGTATTCGGCCATATCAATGCGCACCATGGCTTTTTCATCATCAAATAAATATTCAGCCAATGCCCGTGCAAGTTCTGTCTTGCCCACACCGGTGGGGCCCAAAAACATAAAGGAGCCAATTGGACGATTCGGGTCTGACAGACCTGCGCGCGAACGACGAATTGCATTAGCCACAGCGGTCACGGCTGTATGTTGACCAATCACGCGGCGATGCAACAAGGCCTCGAGGTGCACAAGCTTTTGCATTTCGCCTTCCAGTAATTTACTGATCGGAACTCCTGTCCACTTCGATACCACTTCGGCAATATCTTCAGCGTCTACTTCTTCTTTCAACATACGTTGATCCTGCTGCAACACATCTAGGTGTTGTGTGGCTTCATCAATTCGGCGCTCTACTTCGGGGATTCTGCCGTACCGCATTTCTGCGGCCTTTTCCAGATCAGTCTCTCGTTCCACGCCAAGACGCAAAGTTTCGAGTTCTTCTTTCAAAGTACGTATTGCCGAAATGGCTTCGCGCTCTGCTTCCCAATGAGTCTTCATCACATCAACTTGAGAACGAAGTTCAACTAACTCATCTTGCAGTGAGGCAAGACGTTCACGAGATGCAGAATCTGTTTCTTTCTCCAACGCCACTTGTTCAATTTCTAATTGCAACATGCGTCGCTGCACCACATCGATTTCTGTGGGCAACGAATCAATTTCAATACGTAGCTTGCTGGCAGCTTCGTCTACTAAGTCAATTGCCTTGTCGGGAAGAAATCGATTCGTGAGATATCTATTTGACAACACAGCAGCACTCACAAGCGCTGTGTCTTGAATGCGCACACCGTGATGCACTTCATAGCGCTCTTTCA
The DNA here is from genome assembly GCA_032121425.1 of Ilumatobacteraceae bacterium. Taxonomy (GTDB): domain Bacteria; phylum Actinomycetota; class Acidimicrobiia; order Acidimicrobiales; family Ilumatobacteraceae; genus UBA2093. Next base: position 12,909 of record JAUMDU010000072.1, read on the forward strand.
AGCCGCGCAAAATTGCAATCGTGTCCGGAACTGTGGGCTCACCCACATAGACCTGCTGGAAACGACGCTCTAGTGCGGGATCTTTTTCTACATACTTACGAAACTCATCCAAGGTTGTTGCGCCAATCATGCGCAACTCTCCGCGAGCAAGCATGGGTTTAATCATGTTGCTTGCATCCATGGCGCCTTCTGATCCCCCGGCACCTACCAGTGTGTGCATTTCATCAACAAAAGTGATCACGTCGCCTGCAGCATCGTTGATTTCTTTCAGCACTGCTTGCAGGCGTTCTTCAAACTCTCCGCGATATTTGGCACCCGCAACCATTGAGGCCATATCAAGAGAAATTAATCGCTTGTTCTTTAGACCCTCTGGAACATCGCCAGCAGCAATTCGTCGCGCAAGGCCTTCCACAATGGCGGTCTTTCCCACACCTGGTTCACCAATGAGCACAGGATTGTTCTTTGTTCGCCGCGAGAGCACTTGAATCACCCGGCGAATTTCTTCATCGCGGCCAATCACCGGATCAATTTTTCCTTCACGTGCGCGCGCTGTGAGGTCTTGTCCGTATTTCTCCAGTGCTGCAAATTGTTGCTCTGGATCTGGCGATGTCACACGATGTGAACCGCGAACTTCACGCAGCGCACTCAGCATTTCTTCTGAACCAATACCCACTCGCTGATTCATTGCTAACAAAAGATGCTCTACGGAGAGATAGTCGTCTTTCATGTCCTTGCGGGCCGTGTCGGCATTGGCCAAGACATTTCCTAATTCCCGTGTCATGCGCGGCTCTGCGCCACCTTCAGCACGCGGGAGACGCGAGAGATTTTCTTCGCCCTTGGTACGCAACATTCCAGGAGTCACGCCTAACTTGGCAAGAAATGCGGGAACAACGGTGTCGGGTTGATTCATTAGTGCAACAAGCACATGGTCAACCGTGACCTCTGGGTGACCTTGCGATCTTGCCGAATCACCAGCAGCTGCGATTGCTTCTTGAGTTTTCGTTGTCCATTTTTTCGGATCAATAGCCATGGGGGATGACTCCTTTATGTGTACGACGAACTAACGGCGCGGTTGAAAAATGCTGGGGCGTTCACCAAAAACTGCAACTGCTTGTCGCAGTGGCACTAACGCACCTCGAGACTGCGACTCCATGGCGTTGACTGCATCGAGCAAGCGTTGACGCAGTTCGGCAACTTCTTCTCGCAGGCGGGCAGTTTCTTCCTCAAGCGACATCACGTGCCGGATTCCTTCAAGATTCATCCCAGTAGAAGCGAGTTCTGCAATGCGTCGAAGGCGCGCAATATCGGCATCGCTATAACGCCTATTGCCACCAGTTGTGCGTGCGGGCAGTACTAATCCACGACGCTCATAGATACGCAAGGTCTGTGGGTGCATTCCTGCAAGTTCGGCTGCAACCGAGATGACATAGACGGCTTGATGATGTTGACGCATCATGACTTCTCCTTCACCCGCGGGTTCACAAGAACTTTGTGGAGATCTTCAACGGCAGAACGTTCTTCATCAGACAATTGTGTGGGCACAGCAACATCTACAGTCACAATCAGGTCACCTGTTGCTTTGTTGGTGCTAATACCTTTGCTCTTCACGCGATGTCGTGAACCCGATTGCGTGCCGGGCTTTAGTCGCAAGGTGACATCGTTGTTATCCAAAGTGGGCACCGAAATAGTGGAACCAAGAACTGCTTCAGTAAACGACACCTGCACGCGTGTCAACAAGGTAAGTCCCTCGCGCGAAAACAGCGGATGAGGAGTCACCAAACATTCCACAAACAAATCTCCTGCAGGACCGCCATTGCGACCAGGAGTTCCTCGTCCTTTAAGACGAATGCGTTGTCCGTTATCTACGCCGGCGGGAATGCGTACATGCACTTCTCGTGGTCGACGTTCAACGCCACTGCCGCGACATGTTCCACAGGGGTATTCAATAATGGTTCCCTTGCCCGCACATGAACGACATGGCGACGACAAAGAAAACGGCCCCTGATTGTTTGCCACAGAACCACGCCCGCCACATGCACTACACATTTTGGGAGATGTGCCAGGCCGTGCACCAGAGCCTGTGCACGTTACACACTGAGCGTCAGCGGTGAGGTGCAGCGAAGTGGTGAGACCGTGTGCGGCATCTTCAAAAGAAAGAGTCAACGTCGCTTCAATATCGCCACCGCGTTGTGGACCAACTCCCGATGCGCCACCGCGTCGACCGCGACCACCAAACATTTGACCCAAGATGTCACCAAGACCATCTCCACCATCGAAGTTGAAAGTGCCACCTCCTGGGCCAAAGCCGGCCGATGGTCCCATTCTGCGCACTTCGTCATATTCAGCACGCTTTGTGGAGTCACCCACTACGTCGTATGCGCCAGAAATCTGCTTGAACTTCTCTTCGGCTTCAGCATTACCAGGATTGGCATCAGGGTGATATTGACGCGCAAGACGTCGATAGGCCTTGGTGATGTCCTTGTCGGTTGCATCTTTCGACACACCGAGAATGGCGTAGTAGTCCTTTTCAAACCACTCGCGCTGGGCAGTCACGACTTAACCCTTCACCTTCACCATGGCTGCGCGTAACACGCGGCCCTTCCACTCATAGCCAGTGCGCAATACCTCAACCACCACAGGGTCTCCGCCGTCACCAGGCTCATGCATCACTGCTTCGGCCAGCTCCGGATTAAAGGCCTTGCCCACAAGATCCATTGCCACAAGACCTTGTTTCGATAACGCACCCATAAGCGCAGACCAAATGGGCTCTACGCCATCAGCACCATGAGCAAATGCAGCCTCGCATGCATCGAGAACGGGCAGTAACTCTTCGGCGAGTTTTCCTGTTGCTCGATTGACGTCATCGGCGTGCACTTGCGCAACGCGTTTTTTGTAGTTTTCAAAATCGGCTTGCAGTCGCAGTGCAATGTCTTTGAACTCATCGCGTTCGCTCAGAAGAGCTTCAATGTCGTGTTCGACAACGGTCTCTTCTTGCGCAGTCACTTCAGAATTCTCTGAATGATTCGCTTCTTCTTCAGACATGACTTATTGCTCGTCCACAATCTCGGCATCAACAATGTCGTCATCAGATGTCGCGCCAGCACCAGATGCTGATGTTCCTGCTGCATCACTGTCGCGTGCTGCTGTCTCGTACAGCTTTTGGCTAAACGCCTGGCTGGCACTCATCAAAGTTTCTGTGGCGGATTTGATCTGTTCAAGGTCATTTCCTTCAATCGCTGACTTCAATGCGGCAAGCGGTCCTTCAACTGCTTGCTTTTCATCATCGGTGACTTTGTCGCCTTGCTCACGCAATACCTTTTCAGTTTGATACACGAGCGAATCTGCATTGTTACGCACTTCTGCTTCATCACGACGACGGCGATCCTCTTCAGCATGTGCTTCAGCGTCACGAATCATCTCTTCAATTTTGTCTTTGCTTAACGACGAAGAGTTCGTCACTGTCATGGACTGTTCTTTGTTTGTTGCGCGGTCTTTTGCAGCTACATGCACAATGCCGTTGGCGTCAATATCGAAGGTGACTTCAATTTGAGGAATGCCACGTGGTGCAGGCGGTAGATCAACCAATTGGAACTTGCCTAATGAAGTGTTGTAGCTGGCCATTTCCCGCTCGCCTTGCAACACATTGATCTCTACCGATGGCTGATTGTCGTCCGCAGTGGTGAACACTTCGGTGCGGCGTGTGGGAATAGTGGTGTTGCGTTCGATGAGTTTTGTCATCACGCCACCCTTGGTTTCAATACCCAAAGACAATGGCGTGACATCCAACAAAAGAACGTCTTTGACATCGCCCTTAAGAACTCCAGCTTGAATTGCTGCACCCACAGCCACTACTTCATCAGGGTTAACAGACTTGTTGGGTTCTTTTCCGGTCAGGCTCTGAACGAGATCTTGCACTGCTGGCATGCGAGTTGAACCACCAACAAGAATGACGTGATTGATCTGAGAAGTTGTGAGTCCGGCTTCTTTAATCACCGAGTCAAACTTCACGCGGCAACGCTCCACCAAATCTGCAGTCATTTCTTGGAACTTGGAACGCGACAACGATTCATCAAGGTGCAACGGGCCCTCTGCAGTAGCAGTAATAAATGGCAAGTTGATTTGTGTTTGTTGTGTTTGTGACAATTCAATCTTGGCTTTTTCTGCAGATTCCTTCAGGCGCTGCAATGCCATCCGGTCTTGCGACAAATCGACACCATGTGCTGCCCTGAATTGCTGCACTAACCAATCAATGATGCGTTGGTCCCAGTCGTCACCACCGAGCACTTTGTCACCGTCGGTGCTACGTACTTCAAATACTCCGTCACCAATTTCCAACACTGACACGTCGAATGTTCCACCACCAAGGTCGAACACCAAAATGATCTCGTCTTGTGACGACTTCTCTAAACCGTATGCAAGTGCGGCTGCGGTGGGCTCGTTGATAATGCGCAACACATTCAAGCCGGCAATGGCGCCAGCTTCCTTTGTTGCTGTGCGTTCCGCGTCGCCCCAATAGGCAGGAACAGTGATCACTGCATCGGTCACTGTTGTTCCCAAGTACGCCTCAGCATCGCGCTTCAACTTCATGAGTGTGCGTGCACTGATTTCTTGTGCTGTGTACTTCTTGCCATCAATGTCATCAGATTTCCACGAGGTACCCATTTCGCGCTTCACGCTGCGGAAGGTGCGATCGGGGTTGGTGATGGCTTGACGCTTTGCCACTTCGCCTACCAACACTTCACCAGTCTTGGAGAACGCAACGATGGATGGTGTGGTGCGCGCACCTTCTGAGTTCGGAATAACAACGGGTTCGCCTGCTTCAAGAACTGCTACTACGGAGTTTGTGGTTCCGAGGTCAATGCCGACTGCTTTTGCCATTAGTGGTCTCCTGGACTTGTCCGGCGATGCCGGGGGGTTTGTAGTTTCAGAATAAAGGTGCTCATCCACAGTGACAACTTCTGTGACAGAAAACTTGATACGAGAAGACTCAACATTTGTACTTCGAGTCGAGGTCCCCAAATTCCCCTCCAACCCCAGCAGGGCCATACGATGGGCTCGTGCTCGGAAAACTCGTCCTTCTTCGCCATGGTCAAAGCACCTGGAATGAACTCAACCTCTTTACTGGCTGGCACGATGTGCCCTTATCGGCCCAAGGCACCCAAGAAGCCGGAGCTGCCGGGCGCACTATGAAAGAGGCCGGATTGGTCTTCGACGTGGCTCATACCTCTTTATTGACGAGGGCATGCATGACCTGTCATCTGGCTCTCAATGAGATGGACCAGGTGTGGCTTCCCGTGGAACGGCACTGGAAATGGAACGAACGCCACTATGGCGCTCTTCAGGGCTTAGACAAAAAGGCCACCACCGAGGCCCACGGTGAAGCCCAGACCAAACTTTGGCGTCGCAGTTTTGATGTGCCGCCTCCACCCGTGGAGAGCACTAGCCCCGAGCATCCCGTCAATGATCCCCGCTATCGGTTGATTGACCCTGCGCTTTTGCCTGCCACTGAATGTCTCAAAGATGTGGTCGCCCGAGTAGTCCCTCATTTTCATGAAGTGGTCGTTCCACAATTACGTGCAGGAATGAATGTTCTGGTTGCCGCTCATGGCAATTCATTGCGAGCGCTCGTGATGGCACTGGAATCCATTCCCGAAGATGACATCGCTGAGTTGAACATTCCTACCGGGATTCCACGTCTCTATCACTTGACCGACTCACTCGAAGTGAGTGATGTGTCCTATCTGGGGGACCAAGCCGCCATTCAAGCGGCCATTGAAGGTGTTGCAAATCAAGCAAAAGGCCACTGAAAACGCTTATTTGGGTATTTAGACACCCATGTGGCACCAGGATCAATAACCGGAAAACAGAGTGTCAAAGTGTGATTACACTTGCCGACATGGCATCTAAAAAGTCGACCGTCGATCATCTCCGCAACATTGCACTCTTTTCTGAATGCTCAACAAAAGAACTTGGTCTTGTTGTTGACAACTCAACAGAGCGTGTGTTGAAAGCTGGCACAGTCATCATGGAACAAGGTCGTGTAGGTCTTGAGGCCTATGTGATCTTGGAAGGCACTGCAACCATCAAGCGCAATAGCAAAAAGATTGGTACTGCTTCGGTGGGTTCAGTCATTGGTGAATTGTCTTTGCTCGATAAAGGCCCGCGCACTGCCACTGTTATCGCCGACACCGACGTGCGTTTGCTTGTTGTGACAGATCGTGCCCTCAAAGGCGCAATCCAAAACATCCCCGCCATCTCGACGAAATTGCTCAAGGGTCTCGCCACCCGAGTTCGTGAACTTGATCGCGCTCACTACGGCTGATTTTTAGCCTCAAACTGCCCAAGTTTGACCCGATGGGTCGGGGGTCTGGGCCCTTACCGCACTAGCGTTGTATCCGTTATGAGCACGAACGCTGTTTCTGAGACCGATAAGACCCCAAAGCGCCTGCGCCCTTACCAATTGTCCATTGCAATTGGCGTAGGAGTAGGACTGTTTACCCTGGTGTCGGGCATTGTGCCTCTCATCACCGGATGGGAAAGCGATTCTGAAATCCATCGCGTTGTCTTTGGTGGCATTCCAGGCCCCATCAAGATTGCCTTTTACACCATCATCCCAGCGATGCTCATCTGGGGTTCTTTCCGTTTTGCAGATCGCATTCGTAACTGGGAGCGCGGTGCACCTGATCGTCGTCGTACAACTCCAAAAAATGTGAAGCGTCGTCTCGCCGATTACCGTGCCGGCGTCTACATGCGCACACTGTTGCGCGACAGTGCAGCAGGTCTTATGCACTCCATGATGTACTTCGGGTTCCTCGTGTTGTTAGGTGTCACCACCACTTTGGAAATTGATCACCAACTTCCTGAGTCATTGAAGTTTCTTCATGGTGGCGTGTACCAGGCATATGCATTCGTTGGTGACTTTGCAGGTCTTATCTTCACCATTGGTGTGGTGTGGGCCATTGTTCGTCGTTACGTACAACAGCCCTATCGCATTCGCATTAAGACCAAAGCTGAACACGGCGTCATCTTGGGTGTATTGCTTGCCATCAGCGTCACTGGTTACGGCGCTGAAATGTTCCGCATCGCTGCATCTACTGCAAGCGGCAAGAACATGGACTTTGAGAAGTGGTCGTTCATTGGGTATCCATTATCCACCTTGGTGGACGGCGCAAGCTTGGGAACATTGGAAACTTGGCACCAAGGTTGGTGGGTTGCACACGTGGTGACATTCATTGCGTTCTTAGCAATCTTGCCCATCACCATGTTGCGTCACATCTTCACTTCACCGTTGAACATGTACCTCAAAGATCGTGATCGTCCAAAAGGCGCAATGCGCGCTATGCCTAACCTCACCGAAACAGGTTTGGAAACATTTGGAGCTTCCGTGGTGGAAGACTTCACGTGGAAGCAATTGCTCGACACAGATGCATGCACAATGTGTGGCCGTTGTACCAGCGTGTGCCCCGCCCACGCAACAGGTAAGCCACTTGACCCACGCGAGATTGTGTTGAAGACCGGTGAAGTAATGGCTGCAACTGCAGCGCATGCACCAGGTGGAAAAGTGTCTCCACCATTGTCGGTTGATTCTGAAATCACCATTGGTGTGAACTCCATCTTTGAGCGCATCACCGCTGAAGAAGTGTGGTCATGCACCACATGTAAAGCATGTGATGAGATCTGTCCGGTCAATATTGAAATCCTCGACAAGATTCTCGACATGCGTCGCTACTTATCGTTGATGGAGAGCAATTTCCCTGCAGAACTCGGCAACGCATACCGCGCCATGGAAAACCAAGGAAACCCTTGGGGTATGAGCCAAGGCGACCGCGCCGAATGGGCAAAGGACATGAACGTTGAAGTAGTCGATCCCGGCTCTCCCTTCAACCATGAATACCTCTACTGGGTGGGCTGTGCAGGCTCATTTGATGACAAGAACAAAAAGGTCACCCAAGCAATGGCCAAGTTGCTCGAGCGCGCAGGCGTGGATGTAGCAATTTTGGGACCCAGCGAAATGTGTACTGGTGACTCTGCTCGTCGCTCAGGCAATGAGTATCTGTTCCAAATGTTGGCAATGCCAAACATTGAAATGATGAACGGCATGGGCGTGAAAAAAATCATCACCCAGTGCCCACACTGTTTCAACACATTGAAGAACGAATACCCACAGTACGGCGGTAACTACGAAGTAGTGCACCACTCTGAATTCCTTGAGCACCTGATTGATTCAGGTCAATTGGATATGCGCAGTGCATCACTCGAAGATCGCATCGTGTACCACGACTCGTGTTATCTCGGCCGCCACAACGATGTCTACATGGCACCTCGAAAAGTTGTGGGATCCATTAAGGGTTTGCAGATTGTGGAGATGCCACGCAACGGCACTAAGGGAATGTGTTGTGGCGCAGGTGGCGCGCGCATGTGGATGGAAGAATCCATTGGCGTGAAGGTCAACGACGAGCGTGCACAAGAAGCAATTTCAACTGGTGCGGGTCGCGTCGCTACAGCATGTCCGTTCTGCTACATCATGTTGGATGACGGTGTGAAGGCAGCAGGCGCTGAAGAGGATCAAGTAAAGGTTGCAGACATTGCAATCCACGTTCTTGAAGCACTGGAGAACGGCGAAAAAGCCCTTGCCGCACAAGAAGCGCCACTGGCTGCTAGCCCCGGCGAATAAATACGACTGGTGCTTAGGCGCCAATCACAATTGATGTGAGGTCTTCCCCTACGGTGACTTTGCCTGTGTAGCCGCCTTTGCGGACATCGGTTTCAAATTTGGCTGCATCTTGCGGCGTGCGTGGTGATGGAATGAGGTGCGTGAGCACTACATGAGCGATGCCATAGCGTTCAGCGAATTCGCCCAGTAACACTGAATCCGAGTGGTAATCGAAGATCTTCTCGAATGGCGTCCCTTTTATATTTTCGGTGAGTGCTTGCGTGCGGCATGCTTCGTGCACCAATACATCGCTATCTGCAGCTAATTCAAAGACTTCATCACACACTCGAGTATCTCCCGAGATTACTACTGATCCATCTGGTGTCGTCACGCGATAGGCAACGGCATCAAGTACAGGCTCATGATGCACTGCAACTGCATCTACTTTCACTAATCCATCTGGTGAAGACCACACCTGGGTGGGTGTGGTCTGTGGTGTAAATGAGGACACACTTAATCGAAAGTCCGTGTTTGACGTATGAGATTGGCGAATATCAATATCGTCGTCGTAGGCATCCATCATCCGTTCCACAAATCGAAGTGCCGAACCGTGTGGCGTCACAATAGGTAATGGTCCCGCCTTATGCAGATTCTCTTGGATCCAACGCGTCAAGACAACATCTGGAAGATCAACCACATGATCGCTGTGATAGTGCGTCACAAATAACGCCGACAATTGTGTCGGAGACACTCCCGCTTCAATCATCCGCAAGACAGTGGCACGACCCGCATCAAACTGCAATGCGATGTCTTTGTACTGCACAAGAACACCTGCACCAGCGCGCCCCGGGGCTGCATGTGGCACTCCGGTGCCGGTCAAAGTAACGGTGGTGTGCGACATATACGAAGCGTAGATGCCTAGGTGCGTGTTACCGCATTGGTACTTTTACGGGCAATGCGAGGTGATGCTTAATCTTTGGGCGGTGTCCACGTGGACAAGAAATTACCTAAACGGCCAATGGCTTCGGTGAGATCTTTTGCCCATGGCAGCGTCACGATACGTAAGTGGTCGGGCTTGGGCCAGTTAAAACCTGTTCCTTGAACCACTAATACTTTTTCTGCCCGAAGAAAATCCAGCACAAAGCGACGATCGTCTTCAATGGGGTACATCTCGGGGTCAAGTTTGGGAAAGACATACAACGCACCCTTGGGCTTCACGCAGGTGACGCCTGGAATCTTTTCTAACGCTTCAACGGCTGCATCGCGTTGGGCAAGCAAACGCCCACCGGGAAGAATGAGATCTTTAATGCTTTGACGACCACCTAATGCAGTCTGAATTGCATGCTGGGCAGGCACATTTGCGCACAGTCGCATGTTCGTCAACATATTGATGCCCTCTATGTAGCTCTCTGCGTGAGTGCGAGGACCAGTCATCACCATCCACCCTGAACGAAAGCCGGCAAGTCGATATGCCTTAGATAATCCATTGAAAGTGAAGGTCAATACATCGGGAGCCAAAGCGGCAAAAGTGTGATGCACTGCATCATCAAACAAAATTTTGTCGTAGATCTCATCGGCGAATACCACAAGATTTCTTTCGCGAGCAAGATCTGCGATATCACGCAAAACCTTTTGGCTATAGACCGCACCTGTGGGGTTATTCGGGTTAATCACCACAATCGCGCGAGTGCGCGAAGTAATTTTTGCGCGAATGTCATCCATATTGGGATTCCAGTCATCATCTTCATCACACAGATAATGCACGGGGCGGCCACCAGCAAGACTGGTAGATGCAGTCCACAGTGGATAATCGGGTGCAGGAATCAGAACTTCGTCGCCCTCATCCAATAAAGCATTCAGTGCTAACTGAATAAGTTCGCTCACTCCATTACCTAGCCACACATCATCGGGGTCTGTGATATCAATGCCGCGATCTTGATAGTGCTGTACAACCGCTGTACGTGCTGAACGAATGCCTTGAGAATCTGAGTAGCCCTGGGATTCTTGAAGATGCCGAGTGACGTCCACCAAAATTTCTGGTGGTGCTTCAAACCCAAATGGATGTGGATTGCCAATGTTGAGCTTCATGATGCGATGGCCTTGTTCTTCAAGGCGCTTTGCTTCAACTAGAACAGGTCCGCGAATGTCATAGAGCACATTGCTCAATTTCTTGGACTGTTGAATGTCGCCGTCCATGACTAGCGAAAGTTCTCGAAGTATCGACTTGGTGTGGGCCCGCGTTGACCTTGGTACTTAGAACCTTGCGCACCTGAGCCATAAGGCTTTTCTGCCGGTGATGTCATCTTCATAAAACTCACTTGCCCAATTTTCATGCCGGGATACAACGTGATCGGCAAGTTAGCCACGTTTGCCAATTCCAATGTGATGTGACCATCAAAACCAGCATCCACAAATCCTGCAGTGGAGTGAATCAGCAATCCCAAACGGCCAAGAGAGCTCTTGCCTTCCACGCGTGCAACTAGATCATTAGGTACCGCAACACGTTCCAAAGTGGATCCCAATACAAATTCACCTGGGTGCAACATGAACACGCCATCCATAGGAACTTCTACTAATTCGGTCAGGCCGGTGAGATCTTGTTTTACATCTAACACCGCCGCGCTGTGATTACGGAACACTCGGAAATACGGCGCCACTTTGACATCGATACTGCTGGGCTGCACACAGGTGTCATCGAAAGGTTCAATAATGATGCGGCCAGCTGAGAGCTCAGCACGCAGGTCTTTGTCAGAAAGGATCACGGTGGAAACCCTAGTCAAATGGCCCCCGCGGGAACGGGGGCCATTTGGGGTTTTCTTAGATTTGCGGGGCTTCCCCCCTGATTTTTAGTGACTAAAGGCAATTTCTGGAATGAATCGTGCCATCCACTTGGGGATGTACCAGGTCTTGGCATTCAAGAGGCCCAACATTGCAGGTACCAACATCATTCGAATCACAGTGGCGTCCAGAAGAACGGCCACTGCGAGTGTGATGCCCAGTTCTGTGGGTGGAATAGGGCCGGTCACACCAAAGGCGATGAACACCACAATCATGATGAGCGCTGCATTGGTAATTGGTCGGCCAGTACGTGCGATTCCTTCTCGTAACGCCATCTGTGTGTCACCAGTCTTTTCAAACTGTTCTTTGATTGCTGCCAACAGGAACAATTGATAGTCCATCGACAATCCAAACAAGAGCGCAAAAAAGAACAATGGTGCCCATGCATTGATGAAACCTTGATGTTCAATACCAATGAGATTTGCGCCAATGCCATGTTGGAACACGATTGTTGCAAATCCAAAGCTGGCAGCAACGCTAATGAGGTTTAACACAATAGAGATCAGCGCAATCGTCAAACTTCTAAACACCACAAGCAGAAGAACAAAAGCCACCAGCATGATGACCGCAATTGCCAATGGCGCACTTGAAATGAGCGCATCGGTGAGGTCGTGGTTTTGAGTACCAGGACCGCCTACTAAAGCTGTGGGTGAAACATCTGTAATTGCAGTGCGCAATCGACCTGTCATGTCTTGTGTTTCCACCGAACTTCCACCGGTTTTTGCAAACGCCCGAATAACTAAACGCCCTTGACTGTTGGTATCTGTGACGGGACCAGCAGGTGCCATGGTGTCGACATTTTCATCTGCGTTTATTACCGCAACTATTTTTTCAGTATCTACCGCAGGAGCAGTGATGTAAAACGGTGCAACAGCACCTGGTCCAAAGGCGTTGACAACTGCATCGCTACCATCGCGGCTTTGTGCACCTTTGTCCACCACTGTTGCATCCGGCATGCCAAGACGCATGCTCAATGCAGGTGCGGCAAGGCCGATCATCAGAATCAGCCCTACTGCCAAAGTTCTTTTCGGCATAGTGAGAGCTAGTGAAGTCCAGCGTGCCCATCTTCCCGCCGCTACGGCGTCAGCATCTTTTTTGAATCGGCTCACAAGCACCCGGTCACCGAGGCCTGCAAGGACAGCGGGCAACAACGTGAGTGATGCAGCCGCCACTGCAGTAACTGAGGCAATCATGCCAAAGGCCATAGATCGGAACACCATGATGGGTACGAAAAACAACGCAGCCAGTGAGAGAACCACCGTAAGGGCCGACAAAAAGACGGCTTTGCCAGATGTTTCCAAAGCGCCAGCCATGGCTTCTGGCAAATTCTTTCCAGCCTCACGCTCTTCGCGATAGCGGGAAACAATAAAGAGGCTGTAGTCAATTCCTACGGCAAGACCAATCATCATCGAGAAGTTCATGGACCACACAGACAAAGGTGTGAGTGCGCTCGCCAAGTTAATGACTGCAAAGCCAACTCCAATTCCTGCAATTGCTAGAAGAAGGGGTACGCCTGCGGCAATGGCTGAACCAAAAGCGACAAACAACAGAATCAATGTGGGTAAACCAGAGAGCAGTTCTGCTTTGTGGAGTGCCTTTTCATTTTCATGGTTGAAGTCCTCCCACATGGCCCATTCGCCAGTGGTATTTACCGTCACACCGTCGGGCAATGTTTGGCCATCAAGCCACTTCATCACTTTCCCGGCAGAGATGGGTAGGTCAGCATCTGCCGTAGCTTGCAGCATCACAGGAATGATGATCGTCTTGCCGTCTTGAGAAATAAGCCCAGACTCCATGGGAAGCTCGAGAGGGTTCATCGCACCCGCGCTGCCAGGCGCAGTTGCAGCTCCGGCCGCTAACGCGGCAACTGTGTCGGGTGCATCCATAACGGGAGTGTCTTGTTGCACCACGATCATGGCCGCTTCTGCACCTACTTGGGGGAATTCTGCACGAAGTTCATTGCGCACAATCTGTGCTTCGGAACCCTGAGCATCCCAGCCTGCGCCAGATAGCGCACTGGTGAGACTGATTGCCAATGGGGCTGCGGCAAAGACCAATATCAGCCACAGAAGCATCACGGTTTTTTTCTTTGCGACCGAGAATCTCGCAATTGTCGCGAGCGGTCCGGAAGGTTGAGGTATATCCATAGGGGGGTTAACATAGCATACCCCTAGGGGTATAAACAACATTTTGGGAAGTCGTTTTATTATACCCCAAGGGGTATATGCTTAAGGCGTGAGTTCGTTGATTGCTACGTATGTATCGCCACTGCGACAGTGGTCGAGCTGGCACTTCACTGTCGTCGGTCTTGCGGGAATTGCAACATATTTTCTTTTGGGAATTCCCACGGACGTGGTAAATAATCGCGTGTTTGGTAGATCAATTGAAAGCACGCCATGGTCAATGCCTGTTCTTATTGCCACTGCAGTTCTGTCTGGATTACTCGCCGCGACCTATGTCGGTGTTTCTGTTTTTGATTCCACCGCCAAGATGGGATCCATCGGTGGAGCATTGTCGTTTTTTGCTATCGGATGCCCTGTGTGTAACAAATTAGTTCTCATCGCACTTGGCACTACAGGGGCCATTAATTACTTCGGGCCTATTCAGCCATATCTCGCGTTTGCGGGCTTGCTACTTCTCACTTGGGCGTTCTTGCGTCGCCTCAAGAATACGGGCTCATGTGCCCTTCCCTCAGAGATCCCACACAACACACCCACTACATAAGGAGACAACATATGTGTTCAACAGTGCGATGCCCAGACTGCGAAAAGGTCACATGGGCTGGATGCGGTATGCATATCGAGCAAGCATTGGCTGGCTACACCACCGAACAAATTTGTCATTGCGCCGATCAGCCAATGGACGCCCAAGAGAAAGAACCGACACTGCAATGAAATTTCTTTCATTCATGAGCACACCTATTGGTCGCGTTCTTCGCGTCGTGATGGGTGCAGTAATTATCGCTATCGGGCTCTCTCTAGACGGTGGACAAGGAACTGCATTGGTTGTGTTTGGGTTTCTTCCACCAATTACGGGCATTTTGGGTCTTTGTCCCATTAATCCTTTAGTCGGACGCCCCATTCGTTGTGACGCAGCATGTCGAATGGATACGAACTCAAAATAAATGTCATTGCAAAGAACCTACGAAAGGGCTTCAAGTGCTTCCGTAATCTTTTGCACGATTGCTTCGGGATTGGCTTGTTCAATCACGAGGCGATCGAATTTTTCATTGCTGAGTTCCACAACTACAACGAGCGTCCCACGCCAGATATTCCAAAACGTCTTCACTCCATCGAAATGAAAAGTGCCTTTGGTGAGTGTGCCAGGAATTGCGGTTCCGGGTGCCTTAAAGCCTTTGGGTTCCTCGCCCGCTACGGGGTCAACATACACATTCTTCACTGATGTCAGCGGGAAACGCATCGTAGAGCGCATGCTCAACATTGCGTCAATAATGCCCAGGCGTACGACGAGAAGATCGCCGTCTACATCTAGTTGTGCCATAGAGGCAAAGGCTACAGAGCAGCTCCGCGCACTTGACCGCGCTTGCGCACCCAGTCACCCACTGTGTTGAGAGCCAACACTGTAAACACCATGGCAGCTGATGGAACCATCACAGGGAACAGTGTGAGCTTGATGTCTTTACGTGCTTGGTTAATCATGCCGCCCCACGTAGGTGTAGGGGGCTGCACACTCAAACCAAGGAATGCCAGCGATCCTTCCAACACAATGACGCCTGCTGCAGCAACCAAGGCGTAGGCCATGATGCTGGGAAGCACATTCGGAATAACTTCGCGGAACAACACGGTGCGTCGCGGCGTACCAATTGCACGTGCAGCAAGTACGAACTCGCGCCGCGAAATGGACAAACTATTTGCGCGTGCCACACGTGTGTAGGGCGGAATGGACAAGAAGCCCACGATGACCGAGATAACGAACAAGCTGCGTGTTTGCATGAAGGTGACCAGCGCGAGCAACAACACCAAACCAGGGAACGCCAAGATGACGTCGACGGTTGCCATTACTGCAGCCTCCACTTTGCCGCGGGTATAACCCACAAGTGCACCTAAGAAACCACCAATGGCAGATCCGGCCACCACTGCAACAAATGACACTGTGAGCGACACGCGTGCACCGTACACAATGCGCGAAAAAAGGTCACGGCTGAGGTCATCGGTACCTAACAGGTGTTTGAACGATGGACCCTCATTCACTTTTGATTCACCCATGATGAAGCCCTGGTAATTGGGATCTTTAAGTGGCAAGAAGTCCGCAAAGATTGCGCCAAGCACAATGGCAACAATCCAGATTGTTCCCAACTTCACCGTCAATGGCATCGAGCGGTAGAGACGCCACATTGCTGGAAATGGATTCTTCACAAATTTCATGCTGACTTCACCCTGATTCGTGGATCAACCACCATGTAGATGAGGTCGACCGCGGTGTTGATAATGACGTAGATCGCCGAGATGAAGAGAACAATTCCCTGCACCACGATGATGTCGCGAGTGTTGATGGCCTCAAGAAGTTTGCGGCCAAGGCCTGGAACTGCGAAAAGTTGTTCGATAACAACGGTGCCGCCAAGAAGCGCTCCGATATTCAAACCCACAACAGTGATCAAACTTAATGAGCTGGGGCGAAATGCGTGACGGAACAACACGTAGCCGTCTGTAAGCCCCTTTGCGCGTGCAGACAACACGTAGTTTTCCTGCAATGTTGAAATCATGTCTGCACGAACTAAGCGTGTAAACACTGCTAACTGCGAAAGAGCAAGTGCTGATGCAGGAAGAATGACCGACTCAATATTGCCGGTGATGCTTTCGCTGATTCGTGTCCATCCTGTGGCGGGCAACAAACCTGCTTTCAGAGCAATGCCCCAGATAAGAAAAATACCGACCACGAATGGTGGCACGGAGAGAAGAAATTGCACAACAGCTGAGATGGAGTTGTCAACTGCTTTGCCTTGCTTATAGGCACTTGCAATTCCCAAAGGAATAGCAAGAAAGACCGACATGAATACCGCAACGATTGCCAACTCTGCAGTGACAGGAAGTCGTGCGGTGATTTCGCTGATCACAGGCTGATCGGTGACATAGGACTTACCGAAGTCACCTTGGACCACGTCGGTAATCCAATTGCCATAACGAACAATGAATGGATCATCGAGGCCAAGTTCTTCTCGAACTTGTGCAACAAGAGCCTCGTCGCGCTCGCCAATACCCGGCGGAATAATGGTGTCTACCGGGTCGCCTGGCAAAAGGCTGGTCATAAAAAAGGTGAGGAAGGACACGGCAAACACCGTTGCCAACAGCCGTATAAGTCGCAGTCCAAGTGTTCTCAACATTTTGGGTGCCCTCCTAATCAAAAATGTCTAAGTATGAAGTAATAAAAAGTGGCGGGTGCTGTGGGCCGTACCGAATTTGGTACGGCCCACAGACCACCAGGTTTATGAGATGAATGAGTCAGCTTCGATTAAGAAGCAGCGACCCAGACGCCCCAAATACGGCCTTCGCCGCCGGGGAAGCCCACGCCCTTCACTCCGCTTGGCAGAGTCCAGGAGGTGAGTCCCTTAATGTTTGGTTGAGTAATGAACGCCGTTGCGGTGTGACCGGAGTACCAGGTCACTGCATTGGTGTTTATTTCAATCATGATTGTCTCGTATGCAGCTTTACGGATTGCAGGATCGATGGTCTTTCCTGCTTCTTCCATTGCAGCAATTGCTACAGCAGCTGATTCGCCTTCCCAGTTGGTGAAGTTGCCCACAGCTTTTGCGGGGTCAGCAAGGAATCCTGCTACTCCAGCTTGTGGGTCGCCTTCGCCGCCCCAACGCCAACAATGGGCAAAGGTGTTGTCCTGAATGCCGTTGTTGATGTGTGTGGCCTGGTCGAACTGTGTCAACTCAACGTCAACCAATCCAGTTGCCTTCCAGCCTTCAGATACCACTTGCATTGCTGCAATCAAGGTGGGGTCTGGTGGGCAAGAAAGTGTTACCGCAATGTTGGAGCCTGCTGGCTTTCCGTCACTACGTGCTGGATCGTCAACGTATTCCTTCAACTTGGCAGTTGCGGCTGCAATGTCGTACTTGGGGTACGCCTCTGCGGCCTTCTCTGAGTACCAAGGGCTATCTGGGCTAAACCACTGCGATGCACTTCCGCTGATTCCCTCGCCACCCAAAGCAACAATTACTGCTGCTTGGTTGTTTGCCATGTTGAGTCCCATGCGTACGCGAACGTCATCGTATGGAGCCTTCTTGGTGTTGAAGAATCCACCACCGGTGTTGTTGCCTTGGAATTCAATCGAGACAACACCTGCTGTTGCACGTGCGTCACGAATGGTTGCCTGACGAAGTGTCTGACCCATGTTCACTGTTCCAGATGCCACTGAGTCCAAACGTGTTCCTTCATCCGGAATTGGACGGAAGGTCACTTGGTCGAGGTAAGGAAGCTTGTTGCCATCGGCGTCTTCACGCCAGTAGTCCGCATTCTTTACAACAACTGTTTGGTTGTCTGGGTCACGAGTCTGAATGGTGAATGGTCCAGTTCCCACTGGTGCACGGCTAAAGCCGGCTGAGTCAGCAGCTGCTGCTGCAGGCTCAAACACCATGCCAAGACCTGCACGCTCGAGGTCTGCTGGGAATGAGGCATATGCCTTCGACAGCTTGTAGACAACTGTCAACTCATCCACTACTTCAACTGATGTCAAACCATTTGATGTGATGGTGGATGATGCTGCGGCACCTGTCTTTTGAATTTCAAACATGTCGACAAGAGTCTGTGATGTCAAGTCCACACCATTGTGGAACTTGATTCCCTCTCGCAACTTCAATGTCCACTCATTAAGACCCTCATTGGGCTCGAGTGACTCTGCTAGGAACGGTGCATAACCGCCCTCGCTGCTTCCTTCCATCAACTTGTCGTAAATGGTCGTCATGATGGTGTAGCAAGGAGCCGAGCACGAATCCTCCCACGGACGGAGACCAGTAGCTTCGGCCTCAAGACCGATACTGATCGACCCGCCAATGACTGGCTTGCCTTCATCTCCACCACCACCGCTGGATCCGCCGTCACCGCCGCCACAGGCTGCCAAAAGCAGCGCCGCGGAGCCGATGAGAGCAGCAACGAACTGCTTTGTAGTCCGCTTTCTCATGTGATCCCCCTCCTGGGTTGTGTTTTCGGGTATTTCCCGACCTTTGTGTGTCATCTCACTGTTGTGGGTAATGACACGCGACATAATGACCAACTGCAACTTCTTGCAGTTGTGGTTCTTCTTGGGCGCAACGATCTGTTGCGATAGGACAACGAGTACGGAATCGGCAACCACTTGGTGGTGCCGTGGGCGATGGCAATTCTCCCGATAATTCCGCACTTGTGTCAGGTGCTGCGTTGGGGTCTGCCACAGGGACAGAACCCAACAACAATTTTGTATAGGGGTGTGCAGGCTTGGCGTATAGCGCTTCGCTGGTTGCAACTTCGCACATCTTGCCCAAGTACATCACTGCAACGCGATCGCTCACGTTCTTCACAACCGCTAAGTCATGTGCAATGAAGATCAAGGTGATGCCGTACTTCTTCTTGAGGTCTTCGAGAAGATTCAAAATCTGTGCTTGTACAGACACGTCCAGTGCAGATACTGGCTCGTCACAAATAATGACTTTGGGATTCAACACCAACGCACGTGCAATAGAAATACGTTGACACTGACCACCAGAGAATTCATGCGGGCGACGATCACCTACGAGATCAGCATCAAGCCCTACGGCCTCGAGTGTTTCGCGCACAATCTTGTATTGCTCTTCTTTATCTTTTGGTCCCCACACGCGCAATGGTTCAGCAACTACATCTTTAATGCGGCGACGAGGATTCAAAGAAGAAATTGGATCTTGGAAGATCATTTGAATGTCGGTGCGTTGTTCACGCATGTCGGCGTCATTCAATTTGGTGAGATCTACGCCATCGAGAACTACCGAACCACCCGTGGGGCGTGGAAGTTGCAAAATTGCGCGACCAGTGGTGGATTTACCACAACCAGACTCGCCCACAATTCCCAAGGTTTCACCGGGCATGAGATCGATACTGATTCCGCTGACGGCATGTACCTTGCGGCCACCACCAACAGGGAACTCAACGGTGAGATCTTCCACTGTGAGCACTGCGCCTTCGCCGCGCAAATGTGCTTTTCCTGTGCCAGCCATTTACTTCACCTCACTTGAAATTGGTGCGACGCCTTGCATCGCAAGTGTCTGTGGGCGACCTGCAGACAAGTTCTTCTCCATGGCATCACGCGAAGCGGGAGTGCCCAAGGGAATCCAACACGCAGACTTACTTCCATCTGCATGTGTAGTAATTGGGGGTTGTTCGTTTTCACACTGTTCTTGTGCGTATGCACAACGCGGGGCAAAGGCGCAGCCCTTTGGCGGATTGGCCAAATCTGGTGGACGACCCGAAATGGAAAGCAAGCGTGTATGCGCTGGTTGATCCATGCGAGGGATCGAACGCAACAAGGCTTCGGTGTAGGGCATCTTGGGAGCGGCAAACAAGGTCTTAGTGTCGGCAACTTCCACCAATCGGCCGGCGTACATCACGGCCACATGATCTGCGCGACCTGCAATCACGCCAAGGTCATGGGTCACCAACACCATCGACATATCACGATCACGACGTTGAAAATCGAGCAAGTTCAAAATTTGGTGTTGCACGGTCACGTCAAGTGCTGTTGTGGGTTCGTCAGCGATAAGCAGTTTGGAGCCGCATGCCAATGCAATCGCAATACAAATTCTTTGGCGCATGCCACCAGAGCATTCATGTGGATATACATCCATACGTGCTTCTGGTTCTGGAATCTGCACGCTGCGTAACAACTCAATTCCAAGCTCGCGTGCCTCTTTTTTTCCTAAACCAAGGTGATGACGAATGTGCTCGGTGACTTGGGTTCCCACTTTCATCACCGGATTCAGCGATGTCATTGGGTCTTGGAACACCATCGAGATTTCTTTACCCCAAATAGATTGCATTTCTTTGCGTGACTTGGTGAGCAATTCCTCACCCTGAAATTTCACGCTGCCGGTTGTTTGCACATTGGACGAGACATTGAGTTGCAACATCGAACGAGAAAAAACAGTCTTTCCAGATCCACTCTCTCCTACAAGTCCGTATGTCTGGCCTTTTTGCAATGTCAGATTCACTCCGTTAACAGCAGTTAACGGGCCACGTGGAGTCATAAAAGTGGTGCTCAAGTTTTCAACTTCAAGCAATGGCGATTCAGGCACAGTGTTCACCGCTATTGTCCTCCCCCTTGGTCATCTGTGCAGTATGTCACAGGTGAACATGTGAATCAAAGGTAGCGAGAGGAAGATTTCGCTTGTGAAATAAGGAATTTGCAGCGTTTTTATTGCACTGTGCAAGGGTCGCCCATTACTGGTAGGTAATGGCCATTAATTATCGTTCACAAACGCACAATCTTGCCCTACGGTTCGAGAACGACCCAACCACGTTTTTGCAGCTCGGCCGCCAGAACCTCTGATGGAACTGACTTCAACGATCTTTCAGCTGCAGTCACCTTGGGCGATGCGGCGCGGATGGTGGGAGGCGCTGGCTCCGGTGTGGCGCCGGCATTTTCTGCAATCTCGGCCCACTCCTGAAGTTGAGCAATAAACGCATCTGCCTCATCGCGGGTGAATTTCCCCCCAGCTTGGCGTTGGGTGAAGCTCATCGGGCCTCTGGCATCACGAAAATCTGTATGCCCCGCTGCATTGAGGAGGGTAAGGAGTTCTTGAATCTGTTTGGCTGATGCCGGTGGTCCCGAAGGTTGTCCAAATGCCATACCCCCACCGTAGTGACGGGGTCGGTCACTGAGCGATCAAGCTGGCAATTGCCCACACTGCTGCAATAAGACCGATAACTCCCATAAACAGACTGCGCGCAACTGGTGCCTTTTCCAGATCACCTTCGGTGCGTTCACGTTGTGGGGGGCGCATAATGGCAAAAAGATTTCCGAACGCCAGTGCTCCACCTAAGGCCAACACCAAATAAATAATGAGGTTCTCACCAAGAAACATATGGTCAGGCTACTCGGAGGCTTCGGTGGTGCCGTCTTGGGTGATTGCTCGCGACAACATATGTGCACCAATGGGCACAGTGATGAACTGAAATGCAACGACCACAGCAATCTTGGTGATGGAACTGAGATTGTCCATTTGCACAGCAGCACCCACAGCACAACACAACACGCCAAGCGTTGCAGGTTTGGTCGCTGCATGCATGCGACTTGTTGTGCGCTGTAAACGATGCAGACCAACAGCGGCAATCAACGCCATCGACACGCCCACCAAGAAGAAGACAATGGAGACAACATCGCGCGCAGTGTTCATTGTCCGGTTCTTTCAATAAAGCGTGCAACTGTTACCGCGGTGAGGAAACCTAAAAGGCCCAACACGATCGCTAATTCCAACAACAAGCCATCACCAGAAAAAGCGGCGCCCACAAGCAAGCCACATGTAATCAATGATGCCAACACGTCAATAGAGATAGCCCGGTTCGCTAATGAGTTAGGACGCGCAATCCACCACGTGGTGAGAGCGCCTGCAAGAAACAACACAATAAGAAAAACCGTCAACACATTGTTCATAGCGATTCTTTCTTGTCGTGAGAGATGATGGAGACCGCGTGATGAAGCCGCTGTTCAAGTGCTCGTACTTGTTGAGTGAATTCTGCTTCGTCTATCTCGCCCAACACATGCACCTTGAGGATGAATGTGTCTTCATCAATGGCAACGGTCATTGTTCCGGGCGTCAAAGTTAATGAGTTCGCCACAAGCGATGCGACCAATGAAGATGATGTGGTTAATTGAACTGCAACAGTTTTTGACACAAGCCGCTCTGGGGTGGGGCGCAGCACCGTGACTACCACTGTCCACGATGACGTCAACAAATCGCGCAAGAGAAGCACCAAAAACTTGACAGCACCCACGGGGTGAACACGGTGACGTACCTCGGTGGCAGAAGGGAAAAGAAACATGATGAGAAATGCCACCACTACACCAGACAAAAGATTCGCGACACTGAGTTCGCCCCAAAGAGCAATCCACGTCACGATAAGTGCACCAATACGACCCATCATGATCCCAACACCGCCTTCACATATTGAGAAGGATCAAACAATTGATCGGCAGCTCCCACCGAGAAGTCGTATAGCGGACCAGCAAGTACAGCAATCACCAATGTTGCACCTACTAACGCAATGCTGGTGCCAGACATGATTTTGTGATGACGCATGATGCCGACGCGGCCCACAGGCGGAGTGGGGCGCACCTCTCCCCAGAACAAGCCCATCCAAATTTTTGTCATTGACACAAGTGTCAACAAGCTGCCCACAATGGCAACAATGATGATTGTGTAGTTTCCGTTCTCAAAACCAGCACGCACTATCGCAAACTTGGCCAAGAAACCGGAGAATGGCGGAAGTCCCGCGAGGCTGAGCGCCGGAATAATAAAGAGCACTGCCAAGAAACCTGAACGCTTTGCTAAGCCGTCAATATCATCAAAGGCGCTTGATCCCGTTTCTCTTTCAATAATTCCTTCCACAAGAAACAAAGACGTTTTTACAGGAATGTGATGCAGGAGATAAAACACCGTGGCAGCAAGTGCTGCTTGAGTTCCAAGGCCCACACCAAGAATGATGTAACCAATCTGGCTCACGATGTGGAAGCTCAGCACTCGCTTCATCTGCGCATGTGAGATAGCGCCAAGAACTCCCAGGATCATCGTGAATCCTGCAATCACAAGAAGAAGCGTCGACTGGCCTCCGGGGAACAACAAGGTCTCTGTGCGGATGATTGTGTACACACCCACTTTGGTAAGCAGGCCTGCAAAGACAGCAGTCATAGATGACGGCGCAGATGGATACGAGTCTGGTAACCAGAAATACAAAGGAAAGACAGCGGCCTTAATTCCGAATGCCACCAACAACAATAAGTTCAATCCCATCTGCACGCCATCTGGAAGTGTGGCTAGGCGTGCAGGCAACTCGGCCATGCTCACGGTTCCTGTTGCAGCAAACACCAAGCCAATGCCCAACAACAAAATGGTGGACTCCACCACGTTGAGAACTACGTAGGTCACCCCAGATCGAATCTGTTTATTCGTTCCTTCAAGAGTGAGGAGTACATAACTTGCAACAAGCAACATTTCAAATGCCACGAACAAGTTAAAAAGGTCGCCTGCCAAAAATGCTTGTGCTATTCCGGCAGCCAGTACCAGATACACGGGGTGATAAGCCGCTGAGTGTTCATCAGATGCTTGTTGACCAATGGAGTACACCAACACCAACGCCACAATTGAAATAGACACGATCAACATCAACGCAGCTAATCGATCAGCCACCAAGGTAATTGCAATTTGTGAAGGCCAGCCGCCGAGACGAGAGACCACAATTTCATCATCGATAGCAACCTTTGCCACCACCACAATGCTGGACGCCAATGAAATGCTGAGTGCAACAAAGCTGATCAGTCGCTGAATAAAGAGACGCTTCACCAACATGGAAAGCGCCGCGCCCAACAACGGAACAACAATCGGAAGTGCAAGTGCAATGTTCATTGAAAATCACCTGGAACTTCAGTGCCGTCACGCAATGGCTGTACAGATACCACTCGCTTGTCTTCATCATCATCTTCCACGACATCGTTGCCATCAATTGTCCAGCCGCGCCACGCAAGAGCTAGAAGAAAGGCCGTGATTCCAAATCCGATAACGATTGCAGTCAAGATGAGAGCTTGTGGCACTGGGTCTGTGAATTCGCCGTCGCGACCAATGATGGGCGCTTCACCACTGCGTCCGCCAATACCCAAGATGACGATATTGACGCCATTGGCCAACATTCCCACTCCCAAGATGATGCGCGTTAACGACCGTTGCAAGATAAGGAAGGTTCCGGAGGCAAATAAGACACCCATCAAAACAATTAATGCAGCGCTCACAGTTCACCCTGCACTTCATCGTCGTGAATGGGGTCTGCGCCAAGGGAGATCAAAGACAACAGCACAACGCCGATCACTAGGAAATACACACCGATGTCGAAAATTGAAGACGACACCAATTTCACTTCGCCGATTGCAGGCAGATCCCATTTCCATATTGCCGATTCCAAAAGTGCATCACCATATGCAAGTGGCACCAGTGCAGTCACTACTGCAATAGCTAACCCCGCGCCGATATAGGAGGCTGGATTCAGCGCTCTATGCCATCTATTTGTCAGTGGGGTTCCTGCAAGGTAACGAATAATGAATGCTGCTCCGGCAATGAGCCCGCCAATGAACCCGCCACCTGGCGCATTGTGCCCACGAAACGTGATGTACACCGATACCAACAACACCACAGGAAAGAGCCAGCGATCGGCTTCGGTCAAGATCACAGATCGGCGGCCAATCATTGCGATACCTCTGCAGTTGCGGCTCTACGTTGGCGGCGTGCCATGTTCACCAAGTTCGCCACACCTAGTGCAGCCACAGCAAGCACTGTAATTTCACCCAAAGTATCTACGCCGCGGAAGTCCACCAAGATGACGTTGACTACGTTGTTGCCGCCGCCTTCTGGAAACGAGCGTGCGATGTATTCATCGCCCACAGAGGGTGCTTGTCGAGCATTGCCCACAAGAAGGGCAAACACCGAGACACCCACACCCACAGCAACGGACAACACGATGTGTGCTGTGCGCACTGCACCTTTCACCGACTGTTCAAACTTTGAAGGCAGTTGTCGAAGTACTAACAAGAACACCACCAACACAATGGTCTCTACCAAAATTTGTGTGAGCGCAAGATCTGGTGCTCTGTAGAGAGCGAAAATGACTGCGATAGCAAATCCCACTCCACCCAAGAGAAGTGCTGCAACAAATCGGTGTGCAGTAAAAGTGACTACGGCGGCTAATACGATGCCAAGCACTACAACACCAAACTGCAACGGTGAATCGGCAATCACCACGTTGTCGAGATGTGGCCATTGGTCTGACACCAATGAATACGCCAGCACTGCGCTCATTACACTCATCATCACCACGATGTAAGTCTGCAACGAACCGTTTTGTGAGTACTTAGTAATTTTCTTTGAGCCTGACAAAATTCCGTCAAGCAGCCACAGATACACCTTGTCGCCCGTGACGGGAAGAGAACGTGCCGTTACTGCAAAAGGAACAAGAGAGCCAATCACTGCACCCACTGCCACCACAATCACCGAAACCACCAGTGCAGTATTCACGCCCGGCCATAAAGCCAACTTGCCTGTTGCGGTGGAACTCAACGTTGTAGCCACTGCATCAAAAAGATGCCCGGCCTGTTTCGCAAATACTCCTGCAACAACAGAGGCAACCGACAACAGCACTACTGGGGCCACCAATAAAAAACTTGGTGCATGATGCACGTGGGAAGGTGCACAATCTTTTTTGGTACCAAAGACCCCTCGAATAAATCGCACACTGTATGCAGTAGACAACACTGCACCCACTACAACAAAGCCAAGTGCAACATTTCCTACAGCGCCTACGGTGTCATCTGCTTTCAGCAACACCGCAAGAGCTTTTTCTTTGGTAGCAAAACCAAACAACGGAATAACTCCCGCCATAGAAGCTGCAGACAAAGTGGCAAGTGTTGCCACCAATGGCATCTGACGACCCACGCCACTGAGTGTGCGAATATCACGAGAACCCACTGCGTGATCCACTGCGCCTACGGACAAGAACAACGCAGCCTTAAAGACTGCATGTGCAGCCAAGTGCACAACCGCTGCATACGTTGCCCCTGGAATTCCGATGCCAGCGAGAATTCCTAAAAATCCCAATTGAGACACTGTGCTGTGTGCGAGAAGCAATTTTGCGTCCGTTGCATACATTGCGCGCACGCCACCAAGAATCATTGTGATGCCGCCAGCCAACACCACCAGCCAACGCCATATGTCGAGGTCACCAAAAATTGGCGACATGCGGGCCATCAACACGATGCCCGCTTTCACCATGGTGGCCGAATGCAGGTATGCACTCACCGGGGTGGGCGCGGCCATTGCCCCGGGCAACCAAAAGTGAAAGGGGAACTGGGCCGACTTTGTGAAAGCACCCACCAACACCAAGATCGCCGCTGCCGTGATCACCGTTCCGGTGGGTCCTTTTTGGGCAAGTTCCTGAAAGGACGTGGTGCCTACCTCTACTTGGAACAGGGCCACTCCCGCCAACAAGCTGAGCCCGCCAGCACCCGTGACCAGCAATGCGCGCAAGGCAGAAGCCCGGGCATGTCCCGATTCAGAATTGAGACCTATTAATAGGAATGACAACACAGAGGTCAATTCCCAGAAAATGAACATGGTGAACAGATCCGCGCTCATCACCAAACCGCTCATCACCCCCGCAAAGGCAACAAATAGGCCGGTAAAACGAGCCGTGGTCTTATCGGGGTCGAAATAGGCCGCCGAATAGGCCAATACCAAGGCCCCCAGTGCCGAAATAATCAACACCATCATCACGGCGAACGAATCAAGCCGAAGATCGATACTGAGGCCCAGTTCGCCTAGCCACTCCCACTTTTCAGTGCGGATGCTCGCGCCGTCTGACGGTGTGCCCCACTGCACCGTCGCAATCATCGTGGCCACAAAGACGCCCACGCCAAGACCAGCACTCACACGAGGGCGTGTTTGTAAAAACGATAATGCCGCAATGGCAACTATGAAATGGGCAAAGAGAAGTACAAACATGGGGAGAAGTTTCGTGCCGACCAGACTTCCCGGCTATCCGAGACCAAATACTAACGACAACACAAGTATCTCACTCGGGTTCATCAACAAATTGCGTATACGCCTTGTTGAACAGCAATCGCAATGTTCCCGTTGGACCAGAACGGTGCTTCGACACAATCACGTCGGCAAAACCTTGATCATTAAACTTTGTTTCAGAGTTCGCGGCTTCTTCGCGATACAAGAACATCACCACGTCCGCGTCTTGTTCAAGTGATCCAGATTCACGAAGGTCCGACATCACAGGTCGACGATCTTGTCGTTGTTCAATGCCACGACTCAACTGACTCAGCGCCACCACTGGAATGCCAAATTCACGCGCCAGCATTTTTAGTCCACGGCTAATTTCAGCAACTTCAAGCTGACGGTTTTCATTATTGCCACCGCCCATCAATTGCAAATAGTCAATCACAACCATTGCAGGGACATCATCGGCAACCTGCACACGACGCAGTTTCTGTCGAATTTGCATCACAGTAATTTGTGGTGTGTCGTCAATATAAAGAGGTATCTCCAAGCGATTCATCGCATGGGTAATTTTTGTCCAGTCGGACTCTTGTAAACGCCCTGAACGCATGCGGTCTGAGTCCACTTGTGCTTCAGCAGACAAAATTCTTTGTGTGAGTTCTGTAGCCGACATTTCCAGCGAGAAAAACATTACGGGGCGATTAGTTGTGCGTGCAGCAGTTACTGCCATACCAAGCGCAAACGCAGACTTACCCATGGCAGGACGTGCGCCCACAATATTTAATGTTCCAGGCTGCATACCAGAAAGCAATTTGTCGAGCTTTGTGTATCCGGTGCGTACGCCAGTGATATCCGTACCCGAATCAAATCGTGCCTCAAGAATCGCTGTCACTTCAGACGTTAACTCGTGCAGCTTCTTGAGTGAGTCGGTGAGTTGTTCATCACCGATGTCAAAAACAATTTGTTCCGCTTTGTCGATTGCAATACGAATGTCGGAGGGTGCCGAGTACCCAAGATCTGCAATCTCACTTGCGCCTTTTATAAGGCGTCGCAACGTGGCGGTGTCGCGAACAATGTTGACGTAACGACTCGCGCTCGAAATAGAAGGTGTGGCGTTTTGAAGATCCAGAAGAAAGTTCAACCCACCCATGTCGTCGAGCAAATTGCTACGGCGCAATTCTTCTGACACAGTCACTGCATCAATTGCCTCACCAATAGAGGACAACGCCTTGATTGCGGCATAGATGTGTCCATGCGATGGCTTATAAAAATCTTTGGGATCTAATTGACGTTCAATCGCCAATCCCACTGGAATTTCATCCAACAACATCGCACCCAACAGCGATGCTTCTGCATCAAGGTTGTGTGGCGGAGTACGACTATCTGTGCGCGGCGCAGGGCGATTCGAAGTGCGTTCAGGCCGGTCGGCATAGTCAGTCATAGAAGACCTCTACCTTGCCTGTAAATGGCTGTGGATTGCTAGTGGATAACCCTGCGAAATCCTTGTGGATTGTGCTGGGGATAGCACTTGGCTGCTGTGGATAACTAGCGGTAGAAACTGGCAATTAGCCAGCAACTACAGAAAGCTTCACGGTGCATTCCACATCGGCATGCAAACGCACAATTGCGCTGTGTGAACCGGTGGTGCGAATGGGCTGGGCCACAATCTTTTTGCGATCAAGTGTCACGCCAGCTTGTGCGACCAATGCTGCTGCGATGTCTGCAGTGGTGACCGAGCCGAACAAGCGACCCTCGTTGCCAGACTTTGCCTTCACCGTAAATGTCTTTGAGGTGAGAGTTTCTGCCACGGTACGAGCTGATTCACGGTCATTTGCTTCCCGCAAATCGCGTGCTCGACGCATTGCGTTGGCCTGGTTCACTGCGCCGTCTGTTGCAACAAGTGCAAGACCACGAGGCAACAAAAAGTTACGTGCGTGACCATCGGCAACGGTGACAATGTCGCCACGGCGTCCTACGCCAGCAATATCTTCACGAAGAATTACGTTCATCTCAGGCCTCCACTTCGGCTTCTACGACCTCAGTCGCAACAACGTTGTCGTTCTCTACTTCTTCTGCGATATCAACATTGGCGTATGCAGAAGTAATTGTCTGATCTGGCATTTCCAGAGTTGACTCGTCTTCACGATCATCACGACCCACGCGAGGTGCACGTGTAGATACGGTGCGCTTTGTGTATGGCAACAATGCCATCTCGCGTGCGTTCTTGATTGCGTTGGCCAAATCGCGCTGTTGTTGCACGTTTGCGCCACTCATGCGCTGACCGCGAATTTTGGAGCGGTCTGTCATAAAGCGTTGCAACAAGCTGACGTCTTTGTAGTCAATGAAAATGACTTTTTCGATCGCCAGTGGGTTGGCCTTCTTTTTGAACTTGCGATTGGCCTCGCGGGCGTTACGAATCTTGTTCTTCTTGCTAGTCATGATGTGATCCTTGTGTCAGGGAAGTAAGTAAAAGGGAACTAATGGAAATGCGTCGGTTAGAACGGCTCTTCGTCGGCTGGGAAGTAATCGCCGCCGCCTTGGCCGCCAGTGCTTGGAGCACGACCGCCGCCTTGGCCGCCTTGCCCACCTTCACCGCGCGGGTTGCGCTCTACTGATGCAGTTGCCCAACGAAGGCTGGGTCCAACTTCGTCGGCATTGATTTCAATTGCTGTGCGCTTTTCGCCTTCGCGGTTTTGGTACTCGCGCTGCTCTAAGCGGCCAGACACCACTACGCGCATTCCCTTTGTGAGGCTTGATGCAGCGTTTTCGCCCAACTGGCCCCACGCCACGATGTTGAAATAGGAGGTTTGCTCTTGCCATTCGCCATTGACTTGGTAGCGACGGCCCACTGCGATGCCAAACGATGCAACTCCACGACCACCGGTCGTAAAGCGCAATTCTGGATCGCGGGTGAGGTTTCCTACGAGAGTGATGGAGTTGTCAGCCATATTGATGAGTCCTTTACAAAAAGAGTTGGAGGAGCGTCAGTGCTCGATTGGGCGGTTAAACCGCAGAAACCATTCCGCGACGGGAAGCTTCGTCGTCGGGAAGACGGATGAGTTTGTGGCGCAAAACGTCGTCGGAGAGACGGAAGTTGCGCTCGACTTCATCGAGTGCACCACCAGGAGCCAACACGTTGAACACTGCGTAGTAGGCCTCTTCTTGCTTCAAGATGGGATACGCAAGACGGCGCTTGCCCCACCAATCTGGATTGCCGTGGACTGTGCCACCGGCTGCATTGATGGAAGCCGAGATGGTCTTCAACCAGGCATGGGCATTGCTCTCTTCGAGCTTGCCGCTGATAATGATCATGAGTTCGTAAGCACGCATAGCGTGTGACCTCCCTTCGGACCCGAGTTACGACCTCGGGGCCCCTTGACGGAGCAGGGTGAATATGTGCCCTGCGAGCGTATCTGACAAAAAACACCATCCCACAGGGGTGTGGCCAGGTAGCTCAGATTCTCTCGATGGGCAACCACGGGGGCAAGTGCACCCCAGTCCTCATAAAGAGGAAACCTTTATCCCTCTTGGGCTGTGCGCCTTCGACCCCTGCCCACAATGGGCAATACCCGCAAAAGATGATGCCATCGGCATTGCGGGCAGGCTTCCACCACATAAGCCGCATACTCGTGTTGAGTGCGTTGCAATTTCATAATGTCGCGCCGGTCGGTCACACATTTGCCGTTCTTTGGCAATCCATGCCCAAATACATAGGTCACGAGTGCCACATGGACCTCTTCGCAAATAGGGCACAAGGTCTTGGAGGGCTCGCCAATATTGCGAGCGGCTCGAATGAGTTCAGGATGGGCGTCACATACCGAGTCTTTACTTATCCGGCCACGCTTCACTTCGTTGATGAGCGCGCGACGAGAAAGCTGATGATCAACTACTCCAGCGCCGCCGCGCAACATGTCCACAGAGAAACTCATTACGCCACAAGTTAGCCATAAGATTCGCATATGTCAGACGCACGATGGACTGTGACCGATGGCCGCACAATTTCGTTTGGGCCCACGGTGTACGGGGACGATGAATTGCGGGTCTGTGGAGATATGCGCGGCAAGCGCGTATTGGAATTGGGCGTCTTTGGCACCACTCCGAATTCCATCACCATGGCGCAAAAGGGCGCTCGTTCTATTGCCGTGGATCCACACAGAGATGTCATTGCCCGTGCCCGCCAAGCAGCCACGAACGCCGAAGTGGCCGTGGAATTCCACGAGGCTGATCTAGCTGACCTTGGATTTTTGATGAACGCCGTGGTTGACCTTGTGTTGTGTGTGCACCAAATCGATATGGACACCGACATCGCACGTTTGTTCCGACAAGTGCATCGAGTGTTGCGTCCCGAAGCAGGTTTCGTATTTGCAGTTCCGCATCCCATGTCGGCAGTGTTTGATGGCAACGACCCGACAGCCCGACGACGCTACGGAGCTACTACTCCCACAATTGGCGAGTTAACAATGGCGTTGCAACGAGCAAACTTTTCTATTGATGTGATGCATGAGTTGGTGTCATTACATCAACCCAATGCAGTGGCGCCATCTATTTTGGTTGTGCGCGCGCGCAAACTGGGTTCGTAGTTTTCTAACCGCGATTAATGCGTCGAGTGGGGCGCAATGAAGATGCAGAAGATTTATTTGCATCCCACCACGTGCGCAGTCTTGCCACAATCAGTTCTTCGCCCAAGATGCCTTCTTCTAGGCGAATGTCCATGAGAAATTCCATAGCTGCTCCCACAATTGGGCCGGCAGGTACATCAAGCAATTCCATCACTTGTTGCCCATCAAGTTCAGGGCGCAGACTTGCCAATTCTTCACTAGCCATTAGCTCATTGATGCGCGCTTCCATTTCGTCCATACGGCGAGCCAACATGCGTGCTTTCTTTTCGTTGCGCGTAGTGCAGTCGCAACGCGTCAACACGTTGAGTTCGGGCAAATAATCCCCCGCGTCGCGTACGTAACGCCGTACAGCACTATCTGTCCAGCCCATTTGATAAGTATGGAATCGCCCAGAAATTGCCACGAGTTCAGACACTGCTGCAATGTCGTCGTTGGAATATTTCATTGCCTTCATGCGCTCACGCGTCATGCGTGCTCCCACCACTTCGTGATGATGAAACGTGACGCCCTTGCCTTCTTTAAAGCCACGAGTGCGCGGTTTGCCAATGTCGTGATACAGCGCAGCTAATCGTGTGATGCGAAAATCAAAATCATCTCGTGCGTCTTTTTGCACATTCTCTACAACCGCCAAGGTGTGAGTGAGAACATCTTTATGTCGATGAATGGGATCTTGTTCAAGACGCATTAATAACAACTCGGGAAGAAATTGGTCAATCAATAACGTGTCGGCCAAGAACCACAAACCAAAACTTGGTCGAGGAGTAACCATGAGTTTGTCGAATTCACTACGAATGCGCTCTGGAGACACAATGGACAAACGATCTGCCATTGCAGTGACAGCTTTGGTGATTGCAGGATCAGGTGCAACTTCAAGTTGAGAAATGAATCGTGCTGCGCGCAACATACGTAGCGGGTCGTCAGAAAAAGATTCTTCCGGTGACAATGGTGTGCGCAATTGGCGTGTCAACAAATCTGCTGCTCCACCAAATGGATCAACGAGTGTCGGCGTGTCGCTTGTAAGTTCAAGCGCCATTGCATTAATCGTGAAGTCGCGACGTGAAAGATCGGCTTCAATGTCGTCGGCAAACACCACATCGGGCTTGCGAGAGTCTGGCGAGTATGCCTCGGCGCGATGAGTCGTGATCTCATAAACACGCTCACCAATCTTTAAACCAATTGTGCCGAACCGTTCGCCTTGAGTCCAGATTGCATCGGCGATATCGGCCACAAGAGCCTTAATCTCATCAGGACGGGCGGTTGTGGTGGCGTCAAAATCCATCGCATCGCTAATGAGGCTCTCGTCATTGCCTGCCAATAAAAGGTCCCGCACCGTTCCACCCACGAGAAATAGGCGATGCCCCGCCGCGCTGAATCGCTCGGCGAGAGGTCTCATCTCTTCAAAAATGGGGGCGAATCTGGCTGGGATCATGGCAAAAAGTCTCCATACATATGGTGCGCACAAAGACTGCTCAAGGCTAGGCACCAATGGTGGGCTCGCGACACCAATGACCCCGATCTCTCTCGACCCCTAACTGGCTTTGGGGCACTACCGTTGCGGTCTATGAGTGTGGTCGAGTGTGCCCCCCGGCGCGGAACATTGTGGTCCGGACCCACTGCCGTTCATGCGCGCCCCCTCGCCCATGACCCTTCATCGGCATTCCTCATTATTAGTGGTGCACACGATGACAATTTTGCCTTTCCTGGTCCCGAGATGATTGAGCAATGGCTCACCACCTTGAAATCTTGGGGCTATTCGCGGGTACGCACCAGTGCCCTTTCAGCCCGGCCAGATAAGGCCCTGCGGGAAGTGGGTTTTGCCCCTGCACAAGATCTAATGCTTTTGTCTATGACCCATTGGACTCCACCACGGTTTTCTTTGGCCCCCGATATCTCTCCCAAAAAGGCGTTGCGTTGGGGAGGCCATTTGGCCTCGTCTGTGCGTGCGGATATTTTGCGCCTCGATGGTCGCGCGTTTGGCACTACATGGGCCCTTGATAAAGATGGCCTTTCCGATGCTCTTCGCGCCACTACACGTTCTCAAGTATTTGTGGCACGGCACAAAGGAGTACTTCAAGGTTTTGCTGTTGTAGGCGCCACGGGTGGCACGGGATACCTGCAGCGATTGGCTGTAGACACAAACGCCCATCGTGTTGGGGTGGGAAGTTGTTTGGTAGCTGCGGCCGTGCAATGGAGTGCGCGTAAAGGATGTCGCCACACAGTGGTCAACACTGACATCAACAACCAACCCGCACAGCGGCTCTATGAAAAAATAGGTTTTGTCTCAATGCCCAACCGTCTCACCGTGTTACACAAGGAGTTGCAATGAAAAAACTTGCGTCGCTTCTTTTCGCATTAGTGATAACGGTTGCATCATTCCCGCACACGGAACTGCAGGCATATACCCCGACAGGAATTACTCCGCTCACTATTTTTTCTCAACCCTTCAACATCACTGGTGCAAGTGTGGTTCGATTTGTCTTTAACGCACCCGAGGAAGCTCTCATAGATAATCGCAACCTTGTCGATATACAACTTCATCGACGTGTTGCTGCGCGTGATTCATTACGTTCCATTGCAGCGGGAGAGGCCACGGCGCGCGTGGTTGATACTGTCTCTACGTCGTTACGTAATGTTCCTCGTGATACCGAGGGTCGTCTTGTGTTGAACACAACTGTCAGCATGCAATCAGAAGCCTCGTCCTCGCTCACTTTTGCATTTGATGGCGTGTACCCCATCACACTGCGTATTCGAAATAGTGAAACCAACGAAGTGATTTCGTCTGTCTTAACTTTTGTGAATAAGCGTCAAGACAAAATTGCCTCGCCTGTTCCCATCACCACATTGATTCGCCTCACTGCTGCGCCATCACTTTCACCCACAGGTGTTGTTGAGGTATCCGATGAAACTCGGCAGAAAGTACGTGATTTTGTTGCCTTTCTTGCTACTTATTCAGCGCCACTCACCATTGGTATTGAACCAGAAATTCTTTCTGCTCTCGCCTCCTCAGATCAATCAGAAGACACTCAGTTGCTCACTAACCTTCGTGAAACACTTCGTCGTTTTTCTGTGGTCACATCTACTTTTGCCACAACAGACGTGTCGATGTTCGCCGCCGCTGGGCTCGATGATGAGTTTATTGAACAGTTGCGGTTGGGCGAATCGACATTGAATCGATATCTTCCCGATGTCTCAATTCAACGCAGTTCGTGGATTGCTGATGCACCAATCACCGTGGCTGGCACTCAACTATTGCGTAAGGCGGGTATCGCATCGGTGGTGTTGATGCCAAATGCTCAGAAAAATATTTCTACTGCATCTTCACCGTCAGTGATGACACGCCCCGAGGGTCGTCCCGCCGATTACATGTCCATTTTGAAAGTTGATCCCGATCTCGCGACTGCATTATCAAATACATCACCACTTTCTGCGTATCGCAGTGCAGCAGAAGCTGCGATATTGGCTGATGATCTACGAGCTTCTGGTCAGGAAAGTGATGCGCTTCGTATTGTTGTGTCATCACAAACTGGAGAAGTAGTGACAAATAATGCACTCACTTTGGTCGCACGACTGATTGTGGGGGCAAACGGTCTCTCTGTGGTTGATATGTCTGCTCCATATCTCGTTACTGCACAGACTCCTGTCTCCATATTTTCTGCAACTTTTGCAGCAAACTCTTCGGTCCTTGCACAGAAAATATCTTCCGCGCGGCGTGATGTAGATGCCACTGCATCAATGATTAGTCAAACCGATGCACGACGAGATCTCTGGGCTCACCTACTTGCACTAGGTGAATCATCACGCACCAGCTCGGCACAGCGATACCTCGATGGATTAGCAGCAATATTGCTCAGCACGCGCCAAGCGGTCACCATCAACACCCCAGAAACAATTACCTTGTCGGGGCGTGACAGCATCATTCGATTACAGATCCGCAATAACTCGAGCGCTTCATTGACGATCCGATTACAGCTCACGAGTAGCAAATTGGACCTCGACACCCCAGATCGCCTGGTGGAACTAAACCCAGAGAGCACCACCGATATTGAAGTGCCCGCACAAGCCCTATCTAATGGCCGATTCCCTATTTCAATGACCGTGACCACGCCTTCAGGCAATGTCGATGTGGTTCCTCGCACCACGATTACCGCCCGCGTCAATGCGCTGGCGGGATATGGCCAGCTTGTGAGCATTTCTTTGCTGCTGGTTTTGGGTGCCTGGTGGTGGTCGCATTGGCGAAAGGGCAAGCTTGCCGCTGCTCGGGCGACTACGGTTTCTTCTTAATGACCGTACGAATTGTTACCGACTCCTCTTGTGATCTTCCCCAGCAACTTGCTGACCAGTTAGGAATCACAATTGTTCCGCTCAGTGTTCGCTTTGGCGATACCGAGTACATCGACCGCACCACTATTACTGCGAGTGAATTTTGGGAAAAATGCGCTGCCTCGCCCGTATTGCCTGAAACCGCTGCACCACCTCCTGGCGCTTTTGAGCAGGCATACAAAAATCTTGCTGCTGCTGGAGCAACTTCTGTTGTTGTTATCTCATTGTCATCAGAACTCTCTGCGACCATGCAAAGCGCCGAGCTCGCCGCCAAGGGTGTTGCGGGCAGCATTGATGTGCGCATTATCGATGGCCGAAGCGCATCCATGGGCCTTGGTCTCACTGTCTTGGATTGTGCCGAAAAAGCCAAGGCAGGTGCCAGCGTTGAAGAAATTGTGGCTCTAGCCGGGCAATTAATTCCGCGCACCCACGTCTATGCAGCGCTCGACACCTTGGACAACCTTAAAAAAGGTGGTCGCATTGGTGGTGCCAAAGCCATGTTGGCCACTGCATTATCCATCAAGCCACTCATCGCAATTAAAAATGGCGTTGTTGAAGAGGCCGGTAAGCAGCGCACCCGTTCCAAGGCTCTTGCTTTCTTGGCCGACATCGTCAAACAGCATGATGGCCAAATTGAGCGCATGAGTGTTTTGCATGCACAGTGCTCCGATATTGATGCCTTCGTTGCTTCAGTGAAGAGCATCTATTCAGGTGAGGTGCTCATCAGCGACATTGGTGCAGTCATCGGAACGCACGCCGGTGAAGGAACCATCGGCGTCGCATTTCGCACGAAGCCTTAAGGGGTATCGCCCCATTGAGGGGTTATCCACAACTAGCGTAAACATCCAGTAATGGCTGCTTCACGTTCCACCCACGACCTCATTGGCGGTAGATATCGCCTCGATGGTCCCATTGCATCGGGCGGTATGGCCGACGTGTGGCGAGCAACAGATATGCAATTGCGTCGTGAAGTTGCCGTGAAGTTATTGCGCGCAACAGTTGCCGATGACAAAACAGTTGTTGAACGTTTTCGTCGTGAAGCACGCTCACTTGCTCGACTTACACATCCCAACATTGTTCCGGTGTACGACTGTGTAGAAGAAGATGACGGACAAGTAGCGCTTGTGATGCGTCTCATTCACGGTAAATCGCTTCGCGATGTTCTTGACGAAGCTGGTGATGGAACGAAACCGGGTGAACTTGGTGTGTATCTCACCGTGCACATTGGAAAAGCAATTGCTGCTGCGTTAGCAAAAGCGCACGCAGAAAACATCGTGCACCGTGATATCAAGCCAGCAAATATCTTGATTACTGCTAAGGGTGAAATTCTTCTCACAGATTTTGGAATTGCAAAACCATTAAAGAGTTCCAAAGATGACGGTACAGACCTCACCCGTGTAGACATCATGATGGGCACGGTCAAATACCTTTCACCAGAACAAGTACAAGGGCGGCCACTAGATGGTCGCGCCGATATGTATTCACTGGGTCTTGTGCTCTACGAATGTTTGGCCGGAAAGGCCCCATTTAAAGGGGAAAACGATCAAGCGACGGCAGTTGCGCGATTAGAACGCGACCCCACTCCATTGGGCGGTATTCGCACCGACGTTCCTTCCACTGTCATCAATGTGATTCACAAGATGTTGCGACGTAAGCCAGAGACTCGTTACGAAGACTGTAATGACGTAGTGGCCGCTCTCGATGAAGCAATGCGCAACTTGCATGATGCTGATACTCCAGCAGGAGGGCTTCATCCAGGTGGCTCAGTGACTCCACGCCGACGCCCGGCACCTTTAGATCCATTGATGGGAAATGTGTCGCAGAGAAATCTCAGTGAAGTTCCGCGCGATGACACTCCGCCTCGTGCACCGCGTGCACCTCGCGCCGAACGTGCACCTGGTGATGCAACACCTCGCGGTAGTGCGCGCACCAAAGAAGCCTTGCCGACACGACGACGCACTTCTACGAAGCGTAGTTATGTACCCATTGCATTGTTGCTTTCTGCAGCTTTGGTTATGGCATTCATGTTGTGGCGTGGATTACAAAACACGAGTTCCGATTCGTTGCCCACAATTATCGACAATGTGGAAGTTACTGCAGTGAATTTGGTGGGAGTAAAAAGTTACGACCCTGACGGTGATGACAAAGTAGAGAACGAAGACATGCTTCCTGCTTTGCTCGACAACAACCCCGCATCGGAATGGACCACGGTGTGTTACGGCAATCAATTCTTCGGATCAAAAGCGGGTGTGGGTGTTGTCGCCACATTGTCGGGCGTCGGAATTGGTGACCTGGTGGCCAACTTTGCAAATGGCCCATACAGCGCCGATGTGTTTGTTTCTACCGCCGAGACCGTCCCGTCTTCTGTTGACGCATGGGGTCTGCGAGTAGGGACCGCGTATAGCAAAGACCCCGGTGCTGCCACTTTTGAGGTCAACGCCCCCGCGCGCCACGTGTTGTTGCTCCTGCGCGAAGTGGGCCGCAGCAATTCGTGCAGCAATGCCAATCCGTTTAAGGGTCGCATCTCAGATCTCTCCTTCACTTCTGCCAAGTGAGCATTGACGACCTCGTCCTCACACGCGCACAAAAAGGTGACTCAAGCGCCCTAGATGCGGTATTGCGCCATCATTACGAGGCCATTCGCACGGTGTGTCATCGCATTGTGATGAATACCGCCGACGCGGAAGACGCCACACAAATGGCCCTCATCTCTGTTGCCCGCGCACTTCCCTCTTTCGATCGCCGCTCCTCATTGAGCACCTGGATCTATCGCATTGCCACAAATGCAGCAATTGATGAGCTGCGTCGCATCAATCGGCGCCCTATTCCCACTCAAGATTCAGCTCTAGAACGCTCCCAGCCTGATGCCACCGGCGAAATCGATACTTCGCTGTTCATCACCCAAGCACTGGGTCATGTGAGCACCGACAATCGCGTTGTTCTGGTCCTGCGCCATATTGCAGACCTTGACTATGAAGAGATCGCCAGCATCTTGAATATTCCCGTGGGCACCGTGCGCTCTCGGCTTTCCAGAGGACGAGCTCAATTATCCGAAATTGTGGGGAACCAACTCCACGCTTCTCCACGTCACAACAGTGTCAATGACGCACATGCACCTAAGGATGGTCGCCCATGAATAACGATGATCTTGATCCCGCTATCGCCGCTGCAATGCGTGCCGTGCCCCCCGTTGACCCATCTGTGCGAGAGGCCCACATTGCAACGGCAATTGAACAAGCCGCCGCTTCTACATTTACGTATTCGTCTGCATCTGGAAAGCGATCTATAAGCCGTGCGATTGCAGCGGCTGCAGCAGTTCTCGTCGCGGTCGCTGGAAGTTTTGTCGTAGGCCGTTCTTCAGCCTCCAATCCCGAAGTTCCGGTGGTGAGTGCGCCCAGCACAACCATTGTCAAAACCGCCCTCCCGGCATGTGCCGACCAATTCGATGGTGATGCCGAACTTGTGCATACCTATGAAGTCAACGACGTGGAATTTGCCATTGTGAATGCCAATGGCGAGACAATCATCCTCGAAACACGCAGTTGTACTTACATCACCCACTTCACACCACAAGCTGACTAGCCCGTTTGGTCAACAGTTGCGCCGTTAGGCTGACACCTATGGCCTCCAATCCCCTCAATGATCCCGAGTGGGCAACCAGAGCGGTCGATTTCATCGACCGAATTGTGGGAACTATTCGTAGATACACCACCCAGCCGCTCATCTTGGTGGCGCGCGGCATCGTCTTTGGACTTCTTGCGGGATTCGGAATCGCCGTTGCGCTCGTATTGGTGCTCATCGGTCTGTCCCGCGGTTTGCAGTCCGCCCTCGACGCTGTCTTCGAACATGAAGTCTCGGTCTGGGTGTCCTATTTTATTTTGAGCGCAATTTTCCTCGTCATCGGCATCGTGTTGATGCGCCGCCGGTACACACCTGAACAAGAGAGTTAATTCATGTCGAATGCACGCAAAGTGATCATTATTGGTTCTGGCCCCGCTGGCCTTACTGCCGCTATTTACACCGCTCGTGCATCGCTCGCACCGCTTGTCATCGAAGGTGAACCCAGCAGTACATCTGATCAGCCTGGCGGTCAGTTGATGTTGACCACCGAAGTAGAAAACTTTCCTGGTTTTCCCGAAGGCATCATGGGTCCAGAACTAATGGGCAACTTTCGTGCGCAAGCAGAACGATTCGGCGCCGAGCTCGTCACCGAGAAAGTCACCAAAGTTGATTTCTCTTCGCGTCCATTCAAAGTGTGGATTCGCGAAACTGAATACACCGCAGACTCCATCATCGTGGCAACTGGGGCGCAGTCCTTAATGCTCGATCTTCCTCGTGAAAATGAACTCATCGGCCATGGTGTGTCTACGTGTGCAACATGCGATGGTTTCTTTTTCCGCGGTCAAGAAATTGCTGTTGTGGGCGGTGGCGACTCTGCAATTGAAGAAGCCAGCTTCCTTACAAAATTTGCTAGCAAGGTCTATCTTGTAGTGCGTCGTGATACTTTGCGTGCATCACGCATCATGCAACAGCGTGCATTAGATAATCCAAAGATTGAAATCTTGTGGAACTCACGGGTCAGTGAAATTCATGGAGATCAAACGTTAAGTGGAGTCACCATTACAGACACAGTCACAAATGACACACGGCCTTTGAATGTGACCGGTCTGTTTATTGCAATTGGACACAAACCCAACACCGGATTGTTCACCAATGTTTTGGAAATGGCCGATAGCGGCTATCTGCTCACACGTGAAGGTTCCACCTACACCAACGTTCCAGGCATCTTTGCTTGTGGTGACGTACAAGATCACACCTATCGCCAAGCAATCACCGCAGCAGGGTCGGGCTGTATGGCAGCCATCGATACTGAGCGTTGGCTCGAGTCGCAACACTAAACACCATGGTGGTGCGTATTGGTCTGGTTGCAGTCTCCGATCGTGCCTCAACAGGCGAATATGACGATCGTGGTACTCCCGCAATGGTGGAATACCTAGCGCGCACCCTCACTACTCCACACGAAATAGTTGCCCGTCTCATTCCCGATGAGGCCGACCTCATTTCATCCACTTTGGTGGAACTGGCCGATGAGCAGCACTGTTGTCTCATTCTCACAACCGGCGGAACTGGGCCTGCACCGCGCGATGTCACCCCCGAGGCCACCGAAGCCGTTTGTGCACGCATCATCCCAGGATTTGGCGAGCTCATGCGGCGCATCTCGCATGCGGTGATCCCTACTGCCATTTTGAGTCGTCAACTTGCAGGCATCCGCGGCTCCAGTTTGATCATCAACTTGCCGGGAAGCCCCAAAGCAATCTCAGAATGTCTCGATGCGGTGATGCCTGCCGTGCCTGACTGTGTAGATCTCATTGGTGGGCCACGTATCGATGTGATTGAGTCTCTTGGCGCCTGGCGACCTCCGCAATCTTGAGGGCTTCGGCAGTAAAGTGAAGTTGACGAAAGGATCCGCAATGGCTGCAGGAATCATCACTCTCACAAGTTCGACATTTGACGAAACCGTCAACTCTTCTTCCACTCCCATCTTGGTGGACTTTTGGGCGGAATGGTGCGGGCCTTGTAAGCAAATTGCGCCCATCTTGGAACAAATCGCAACTGAGATGCCGTCACAAATCACCATTGCCAAACTCAATGTGGACGACTACGGCGACATTGCTGGTCGTTTCAATGTCATGAGCATTCCCACCATGATTCTTTTCGACAAAGGCGATGTGAAGACTCGCATTGTTGGCGCGATGCCTAAAGGCCGCATGGTTCAGGAGCTCACACCATTTCTTCCCGCTTCCTCATAGGTCCAGGGCACCGCGGTCCCGCGGTACATGAACTGCAGCGAAAATTATCTGCTGCGGGTTTCCTTGCACCAGGCGTAGCAGAAGATGCAACTTTTTGCGCGCGTACACACGCCGCTGTTGTCGCGTTTCAAGATTCCTATGGCCTGCGCACCACTGGCGAATGTGATGATCACACCTGGTCTGCGCTGATTGAAGCATCGTGGATTCTTGGCGAGCGTTTACTGTTCTTGCGTACACCCAATATTCGCGGTGATGATATTGCCGAATTACAAACGCTTTTAAACCGTTTGGGCTTTAACTGCGGGCGTGTTGATGGCATCTTTGGACCTCTCACCGTGTATGCAATTTCTGATTTTCAAACCAACGTTGGTGTTGATGCAAATGGCATTTGCACACCAGAACTTGTGCAACACATCAAACGCATGAGTTCACAAACGGGTGAAGGACCTGGCGTTGCGTTGGTGCGCGAATCTGTAGATCTCTCTGCGCACACTGATGCAAATGCTGCGCGTATTGTGATTGGATTTTTTCCCGGCGCCGCCGGTGTTGCACATGCACTTACGCGCCGCGTACGCGAACAACACCCACTGACAACCACAGTGGATTCAGATGCATCTACACAAGCCATGACCGCGAATCGATTTTTGGCAGATGTATATGTCGGTATTGAAGATGCAGATGCTGCGAGTTGCACAATCTATTTCTATGAAGTGCCTACGTTTACAAGTGTGGGTGGTCGCAACTTGGCGCATCACATTGCTTCTGCAATTCGTACACGTATTCCAGAACTTGCAGTACACGTGCAAGGCGTGCGACATTCGGTACTGCGCGAGACACGTATGCATGCGGTCTTATGTTCACTTGGGCCAAGTGATGTGGTGTCACTAAAGACCAATGCGCTTTCGATCGCCATTAACGAAGCGCTAGAGCTTTGGCGACAAGACCCCAGCAGCGAGGCTTAGTTATCCACAGGTCATCCACAGATGTGGATATTTTTCACCCTCAACCTTCAGTTGTGGTTGATTCCTGTGGAAAAAATTACACCGTTGAAATTTACGGCTGTTTTTGCCAAAAAAATTACTTCTCGGCCATCCGGCGATAGATGCGCTCAAGATCGAGCAGGTCGGCAAACTCAATTGAGATTCGCCCACGCTTACCCGCCATAGACACGCCCACCTTCGTATCCAAAAACTCGGCCAACAAGCTTTCCAGTTCCAAAAGTCCTGCTGGTTTCAAGCTGGGACTCGAGGGCGCTGACTTGGGCTGAGTCGCTGGAGCACCAGGAACTCCATCTCGAACAGCTTCTTCGGTTTGGCGCACGGACCAGCTCTCCTTCACGGCAAGCGCCGCCAAGGTTTCCATCTCTTTAGGCGTATCGCATCCCAAAAGTGCACGTGCATGACTCGCAGATAGACGACCGTCGGCCAAATATCCCTGGATGGCTGCGGGCAGGGTCAATAACCGCAAAGCGTTGGTGACGGCTGCGCGGCTCTTGCCTACTCGCTTGGCTACTTGTTCGTGAGTGAAAGAGAAGTCATCTGCCAGTTGTTGGTAGGCAGAGGCTTCTTCAAGCGGTGTGAGATCTTGGCGGTGGAGATTTTCTACAAGAGCTTGTTCTACGGAGCCCAGTTGATCGATTTCGCGCACCACAACTGGCACTTCGGCCAATTTCGCCTTTTGGGCTGCTCGCCAACGGCGTTCACCTGCAATGAGTTGGTACTTCCCTGGTCCCACTTCGCGCACCAATAGAGGCTGCAAGATGCCAATTTCCTTAATGGAGTTAGCTAGATCTTTCAATGACTCCTCATCGAAGTGCACACGAGGCTGATTCGGATTCGGCTCAATAGAACCAGTCGGCACATCTCGCAACGCAGACGCTGGCAGATCGGCTGCGGGAGTAGCAGGTGCTGGTCCTGCAGCAGCCGGGGCAGAGTTCTCGGCACGCTCCGTGGGAATGAGGGTAGAAAGACCCTTACCTAGCTTTCGGCGTTCGGCCATGACTCAACTCCTTTGCGACTGCGCGATATGCCTTAGCGCCCTTAGATGTAGATGCGTGCTTCAACACTGACATCTCCATTGAAGGCGCTTCAGCCAGTTTCACGTTGTAGGGAATCACGCTTTTGAATACTTTGTCACCAAAGGCATTGCGTAATTCAGACTCCACTTCTTGCGACAGCCTCTTTGCAGTCTCTGACATCGTCAACAAATAGTGGGCTATTTCAAGGTCTGGGTTGAGAGCAGAACGTACTTGGCGCACCACGTCGCTGAGATCTCGAAGGCCTTCGAGCGCAAAGTACTGGCATTGCACAGGCGCCAAAATTGCGTCGGCTGCCATAAAAGCATTCACCGTGAGACGG
Source organism: Ilumatobacteraceae bacterium (assembly GCA_032121425.1). Lineage (GTDB taxonomy): Bacteria > Actinomycetota > Acidimicrobiia > Acidimicrobiales > Ilumatobacteraceae > UBA2093. Next base: position 57,239 of record JAUMDU010000072.1, read on the forward strand.
CCCAATGTAGGGGGGCAATCCATCAAGATGTAGTCCCAATCGTCACGACAAGCATCAATTGCGTCTTTCAATCGAGGCTGGGGGAACATCTCTGCCACTAGTTGGGCTTCCACCTCGGCCAATTGCTGACGTTTGGGGGCAGGGGCCACAAACAGGTTCTTTTCTGCCGTGGGCTCGACAATGGCATCCAATGTTTCCTCGCGCCGCAGCACTTCAGCAATGGTGGGTGCATCTTCAGGAATATCAACACCCAATCCGGAAGAGGCGTTGCCCTGGGGGTCTAGGTCAATAATCAGCGTACGAAAGCCGAGTTCCGCCAGGGCGGCACCAAGGTTGATGGCTGTTGTCGTCTTTCCCACGCCACCTTTTTGAAGCGAGATGGCTAAAACGACCGTGTCAGATGCGCTCATATGATTTTCGCTCCTGCTCGTGTGAGTCGTGGTTGGTGTCTTCAGTGTAGGGGCAGCCTGTGGACAACTGGTGGATAGGAGTCAATGTTTCACGTGAAACATTGCTCCTTGGAGCGGCCCGCTGGGGCCTTCACAAATGTTTCACGTGAAACATTTGGAAGATTAAGAAACGGGGAATGTTTCACGTGAAACATTCCCAGACCCTTATTTTCTATGGGATTGCTCGAAGGACTACCACTCCGGGCTGGAAAACTGGGGTGTCAAAATGGGCCCTTTTACACAGCTCTTCAGGCCACCTAGAGGGGTCAAAGGTGGGCGGTTCAGACACAATCAGGCTTCCTCCGTTTTTTAGGAAGGGTCGCGCCAGGGTCGCCGTGATCTCTGGGTTGGCGAACCCGCGGCACACCACGGCGTCATATGTCCCCGCGTGTTCTGCGTCTCCACCCAGGGTGTCCGCCTCGGCGGTCAACACCTGAATCCGATCCGCCCATCCCAAACCAATAACCGCCATCTGCAGTGCATCCATGCGGGTTTGGCGCCTATCCACCAGAGTGAGGGCCACTTCTGGCCGGGCCTCAGCAATCACTAATCCCGGAACTCCTGCCCCCGTACCCAGATCAATCACCCTGTGCGCGCCCGCATCTAGCGCGTCTACAAACTGCAATGCGTGTGCAATCACTTCGTCGATAGGGCGATTACCCAAGGTGCCCACCCGTTGCGCCGTCAACAACACATCGGTAACACTTCGGCGGGAATTCACAACACGACTGTAGTGGGGCAAAAGAAAAGGCCCGCCTTTCGGCGGGCCAGATCTCCAGAAACTCTCTGAACTATGCGGGTTCAACAACCACTCGTCGGCGAGGGTCATCGCCTTCCGAGCGAGTGGTGACTCCCTCAAACTCAGCCAAGGTGTCATGCACAATCTTGCGATCAGCAGAGGACATGGGCTCGAGCATGCGAGATGAACCTGTCTCTTTCACTTCTGCGGCAACCTTTTGAGCAAAGCGGCTCAAAGCTTCCTTGCGGCGCTCGCGGTAACCAGCAATATCAATACGCAAGCGTGTGTCCTGGTCGCCAAGGCGACGTTGGCTCGCTACACGAGTGAGGTCTTGAATGGCCAACAAAGTCGCTCCGCCAGGACCAACCATCAGTCCAAGGTCGCTGCCCTCAAGGCGTACTTCGATGTCGTCTTCCTCTCGGTTCACCGACACGGTGCTTTGTGCTCCAAAGGCTGTAGCCAATCCGGACAAGAATTCGCTGGCTGCTTGGCCCACCAATGCGGGATCAACTTCTACCTTCTCGCGCGGTTCACGCGGTTCGCGTGGCTCACGTGCAGGGCGGTCGTTGTTGCGTTGACGGCCTTCTGTGCGTGGCTTTTGCTCACGGCGTTCGCCTGTCTTTTCCTTACGAGGACGTCGCTCAGCGGTTTTACCGCGTGGACTCGTGGGCTTCACGCGTGCGCGCACACGTGCTTCACCGCGAGTACGTCCGAAAAGCCCCTGCTTGGGCTCATCGATGACTTCAAACTCGGCGTCGTCTTCGGCAACACCCAACTGATCAAGTGCTGCTTCTTTTGCTTCTTCCA
>JAUMDU010000073.1:0-2382 GCA_032121425.1 Ilumatobacteraceae bacterium
AAGACCTGCATCGAATGCGTGGGTATCAAGTTGTGTGGGAGAGAAATACCGAATCGACCACGGGCGGAGGCGAACAGGTGATCCATCGGTGAATTGAATGAATTGCCCTGTGATGTGCTGGTTTTGAGCATCGTGGCGACTCACGCTGACAACAACTTCGGTGGTCGACATTGAACGAATACCCATATGGTCCTGGGTTGATGTCTGTGGGGGCATCACCACATCGACAAAAAATTTCCCCTCTGGACCTAATCGTGAGGCAACCAGTGCCATGCAGGAGCGTAAAGCCTGTTCATCGGGCAGATTAAACAAGGTGTTGTATCCCACGAAGATCACATCAAACGGGCCGCCAGGCAAAGTGACCGAGAAATCGCCTTGAGTCAAGACCACTGATGCTTCGCAGTGACCACGAGCGATCTCCAACATGGCGGCCGAGGAGTCAATCCCCACGATCTCATCGGCAATGCCCGGGCGCAGAGACTGAAGAACGCGCACAAGACGCCCTGTGCCCACACCCAACTCCAATATGCGAGTGGGCGCAGAACCAAGTGATGCACAGATCATGGCGACGAAATCGCGATCGTCGAGGTCCTGATACCACTGGTCATACACGTCGGCAAAGGCATCTCCATAGGAATGGGCGCCATAGCCCTCTATGCCAAATGGATTGGCCGTATTGTCCGTCACCTTCTCATTTCACCACGCTGACATCGCTTCGGTCCCATCGGTAGCCTCAATGATGTGACCGCGGCATCGATATCTCAGAGATACATCTATCTCGACCATGCCGCCACGTCTCCGCTGCGCCCAGAAGCCAAAGAGGCTATGGATGTCTATGGGGATGAGATTTATGCAAATCCCTCAGGTTCGCATCGATTTGCCCGCGATGCACGCAAAGTCATTGATGAAGCACGCGATCAGATCGCCGAGTTGATCGGTTGTCGCCCCGGTGAAATTGTTTTCACAAGTGGCGGGACTGAAGGCGCAAACAATGCTGTTCTTGGTGCGGTGCGCCGTCACGGTGGGCGTGCGCTGTGTCCAGCAACTGAACATCATGCGGTGCTGCACTGTGTGGAACATCTTGGTGGCGATGTTGTTCCTGTTGCATCTAGTGGCGCTATAGACCCTGCAGTGTTGCGCGCGCATCTTGCAGAACTCTCAGACGTCACCGTTGTCTCGGTGATGACCGTCAACAATGAAACAGGTGTGGTGACCGACATTGAAGCGGTGTCGCATGCGGTACGAGGTCGTGCGGAAAATGCAATCTTGCACACCGATGCTGTACAAGCAGCCTGCTGGATAGATCTGCGCACTGTATGGCCACACGTGGATGTGATGACGCTGTCTGCACATAAGTTTGGCGGCCCTAAAGGTATGGGCGTGATGGTGGTGCGTGAGGGTGTGCATCTTGAGCCTTTGCTGTTTGGTGGTGGCCAAGAACGTGATCGACGTAGCGGTACGCATAACGTGGCGGGCATCGTGGGCACAGCAACTGCACTTCATGTCACAGATACACACCGAGCACACGAAAACATTCGTCTGCGTGCATTGCGTGATGACTTGATTGCTCAAATTGTGCAATCAGTTCCTGGCGCAGTTGCCACCGTTGCCGGGGAAAGTGCTGTAGCCGGTGTTGCACACGTGTGTATTGAAGGTGTGGAAAGTGAGTCAATGTTGTACTTGCTTGATACTCACAATGTGTGTGTGTCGGCTGCGTCTGCGTGTGCAAGCGGTGCCATGGAACCCTCCCATGTACTCGAAGCAATGGGGCTTGATAGGGCCCTTATCAAAGGCTCACTACGATTCAGTTTGGGCCACAGCACCACAGCGGAAGATGTTTCTATTGCGGGAATATCCACCATTGAGGCTGCGCATCGACTGTTGCAAGTAGGTAACTGATGAAAGTGTTATTGGCAATGTCTGGCGGAGTGGACTCCTCGGTTGCAGCTTTAATGTTGCGTGAACAAGGCCACGACGTTGTTGGTGTGACCATGCGCTTGTGGGGTGGGGAAAGCGACACGGGGTGTTGTTCGGTCTCCGATGTGGATGATGCTCGTCGAGTAGCCCAGCAACTGGGAATAGATCATTTGGTGTTTAATTTCTCTGAAGAGTTCAATGCTCATGTGGTTGACCCCTATGTGCGATCGCACGCTGAAGGAACAACTCCGAATCCTTGTATTGAATGCAATAGGCATTTGAAATTCGACAAATTGATTGAACGCGGACGCCAATTGGGTTTTGAGGCCGTTGCAACTGGGCATCATGCGCGTACAGAGAACTTTGAAGGAAAGTTGCGCTTGGCTCGCGGTGAAGATGCCGCAAAAGATCAAAGTTATGTGGTGCACATGTTGTCGGCACAAGATCTCGCATATGTGATGTTTC
>JAUMDU010000074.1:0-5400 GCA_032121425.1 Ilumatobacteraceae bacterium
CATCGCATCTCACTCATAAAAGGAAATAGCCATGTCGCTTCAATCATTTAGTAGCCAGCCCACCGAGCCCATTGAGCTTGGCGGCGCACCCAGCGACACCACAGCACGATTTGAAGCCAAACTCGTGCCGCTCACTGAGACTCAATGCGTGGCCCTTGAGTCCATTTGCCCCACTTCGCGCGACCTCTCAGATCGCGTGCAACACGGTCGTGACTGGTGGCCACTGTCATTGGCATGGTCTCTGCACAATGAGGTTCCCCAAATTCCCGCGGTGGTATGTCGTCCCACATCCACTGCACAAGTATCCCAATTGTTGGCGTACTGCAATGAGCACAACATCCCTGTCACTGCCTCGGGAGGCCGCAGTGGAGTGTGCGGCGCTGCCATTCCATTACATGGCGGTGTCTCATTAGACCTCACAGGAATGCAAGGGATCGAATCAATTGATGAGATCTCTGGAGTGATTGAAGTTCTTGCAGGAACATTTGGACCTGATCTCGAAGATGCAGTGCGCACTCATGGTCTCACCATTGGTCATTATCCACAATCATTTGCATTGGCAACTGTCGGCGGATGGGTGGCTTGTAGAGGCGCGGGACAATATTCCACGCGTTACGGAAAAATCGAAGACATGGTTCATGCACTTGAAGTTGTGCTTGCCGACGGCACGGTACTGCGCACTGGTGGTGCCCCAGCCGGAGCGGTAGGCCCAGACCTTAATCAAGTGTTTCTTGGCAGTGAAGGAACTCTTGGCATCATCACACGTGTGTGGTTGCGCGCACATCCACTTCCTGAAGTAGAACGTCGAGGCGCATACGTATTTGACACACTGAGCGATGGTTTTGAAGCATGTCGCCGCATCATTCGTGCAGGAGCTACACCCGCAGTTCTGCGTTTATACGACGGTGCAGAAAGCAAACGTTCCCACGGCGGAAATGGCACGAATGCAATCTTGTTAGTTCTCGATGAAGGCCACGAAGCACTCATTGATGCCACGATGAGCATTGTTCACGATGTCGCCCTGTCTATGGGCGCTCATATTGCTGATGTTGATCTTGTTGAAAAGTGGACCCATCACCGCAATGACACCAGCGGACTGCAAGCACTGACTCGTAAAGGGTTCGTCGTGGACACTATGGAAATTGCTGTGAACTGGGCACTGTGCGACAACGTGGTGGAAGCCGTGGAAAGTGCAATGTTGGCAGTCCCTCATGCGCGCGCAGCAACATGTCACCTCTCGCACAGCTACATCGAAGGTGCATGTTTGTATTTCACCTTCGCCGCAACTCCACCAGCCGAAGCATTCGAAGAGACCTACCTTGCAATGTGGGAAGCAGGACAACGCGCAGCATTGACAGCAGGTGCAAATCTTTCTCATCATCATGGCGTGGGTTACAGCCGCGCTCAATTCATGGAACAAGCCTTAGGCAATGGCCTTGATGTTCTGCGGACAATTAAAAAATCACTCGATCCACATGGCATTTTGAACCCTGGAAAACTTGGATTATGAAAACGCTGGTCCTCGATATCGGCACAAGTGGACTACGCGCAGCGATTGTGCACGATGACGGATCGTTGAGTGACCTCCACTACGAAAGTTTTCCACCACATTCTCCGGCACCAGGGCTCGTTGAATTCGATGCACATGCAATGTACGACGCGGTGCACCGCGTTGCCTCTCAAGCACTCCAGCACCACGTAGTCACCGCAGTAGGTCTCACATGTCAACGCGCCTCGACAATTGTGTGGCGCGCATCTACAGGCCAACCCGTGGGTCCTGCTTTGGGATGGCAAGACCTGCGCACTGTAGGCGAATGCATCATGATGCGACACACCCACGGTATTGCAGTTGCACCAAATCAAACAGCAACAAAAGCGTCATGGATTCTCAAGAATCTGCTCAGCGACAATGAACGCACAAGCAATGACATTCTCATCGGCACTGTTGATTCATGGTTGGTCTGGAAGTTAACTCGCGGAGCATCACATATCACCGATCACACCAATGCTGCAGTAACCGGACTCACTCATCCGTCGGGTCTTCAATGGGACGATGCAACATGTGCAGCATTCGACATTTTGCCATCACAATTGCCACGCATCGTGAACACCATGGGTTACATCGGCGATGCAACAGATCTTGCTGGCTCACCACCTTTGATGGCGATTGCAGGCGACCAACAAGCCTCCCTCGTTGGTCAAGGATGCATTGCACCAGGGCAAGCGAAAATTACTTTCGGCACTGGCGGCATGCTTGATGTCTTCGTGGGAGAACGTGCTCCTACCCAATCAACTCGCACCAGTGCAGGAACATTTCCCATTGTGGCCTATAGCCATAACGACACACTTCGCTACGGCACAGAGGCCATCATGTTGTCGGCTGGATCCAACATTGAATGGTTATGTCACGACATGGGTCTTCTTGCCACGCCCGAGGAATCTGATGAGGTAGCCGCGAGCTGTTCATCAAGTGATGGCGTGATGTACGTACCCGCACTTGTTGGACTTGGCACTCCATATTGGGATTATGGCGCACGAGGTTCATTGTTCGGCATTACACGCGGGACCACACGGGCCCATATTGTGCGCGCCGTGCTGGAGGGAATTGCTCATCGAGGCGCAGACCTAGTTGAGGCTGCTCAAACCGATACCTCGTTATCTATTGACGAGCTCCGTATCGATGGTGGTATGAGCCGAAATGCCACATTTGTACAAGCGCTCGCCAACGCAGCGAACAAACCGGTCAAAGTCTCAACACACTCAGAGGCCACCACCTTGGGCGCCGGGTTTTTGGCAGGTGCCGCCAGTGGACAATGGTCACATCTCGACGAGGCGATTTCCAATATCAGCTGGGCCAAGAGCGTTGATCCATTAGGAAACAACGAACTCGAGCGGCAACAATGGACAGAGGCGATTTCCAGGTCACGATCTTGGATACCTGACCTTTCCGCGCTGGACTTCTAGTGTTGGGGGGCGTCAATTCGCCACAATGACAAAGGATGACCCGAGTGGAACAGATTCAATCGCAATCCCCTGATGCACCAGCGGCATCACGTCGCCAACTGATTACCTCACTGATTGCCGGTGGGGTCGTCATTGCTGCTTCACCTGTGTTTGCAGGTACTGCTTCTGGCGCAACATCAGATATTCCCAAGAACGACGAGAGGGATAGTCCCACACTGAACTCAGCTCTTGAGCGCGAATCACGCATGGCCGCTACGTATGCACTTGCAGTTGAAGCGGTTTCAAGTGAAGACGACAAGGCTGCTTTGCTTCTCATTCACGACAATCACGTCGCCTATGTCGATGCGTTGCGTGGCTACCTTGCCACCAATGCTCAGACCCCAACAGGTCAGCCGTTGGCCAATCCAACAGGATCATTCAATTCGATTGCATCTTTGTTGTCGGGACTAGAAGATGAAACAGTCAACATCCACACCAACAGCCTCGCTGGTCTCATTGGCATGAACGCAGCAGCACTTGTCGCATCCATCATCACTGTCGAAGCCCGACAAGCCGCCGCTCTCGCATTGGTTTCGGGTAGCAGTGCACTAGCCGCCGCTCGGGTCTGAGGAAGATAGGAATCATCATGACTAACCAAAAAAACTCCCCCATTTCACGCCGCACACTCTTGCGCTCAGGTGGCGCTGTAGTGGCATCGGGTGTTGTGCTCGCCGCATGTGGCGGTAGTACCGGAAACACGGTCACACGCATTGGTGCTCAACCTGAAAGCAAGCCACTGGGTGATGCAAAAGTTGACGATGTTGTACTTCTTCGCACAGCACAGTCGGTAGAAAAAATGGTCGCAGATATTCTCAGCGACTCACGCATCACCGGCACGCTTTCTAGCCAAAATGCCACCATCGTTGCCGCATTCGCTGCTGCACACCAGCGTCACGTCTCCGAGATTGCACCACTGGTCACATCACGAGGCGGTGAATCCGTCAATGAACCAAATGCAAAACTGATGACGGCATATGGCAACACTGTGCTTGACCTCATTGAGAAAAGTGCCGATCAAGCAGACGTGTTAACCGCGCTTCTCGGATTTGAAACACTTGTTGCAGCCACGTATCAGTATTCAATGTCTCTCACTGTTGAGCCCGCTTTGCGCGCAGACATGATGCGTCTTGGTGCACAGTCATCCCGACGTGCCGCAGTGGCCGCACAGCTCATCAACTCTGGTACCAAAGCTTTTGGCCCTGGCACAGATGACCAAGGAAACCCAACTGTTGCAACTTTGCCCAATGCATTTGGCACCTTGAGCTCGGTACAAATTGCCGTAGGTCCGCCCAATGAAGTGGGTGCACGCACCACCGTCTTGATGGATACTCCAAGCCTCAACAGCCTTCTGTACGTTTCCTAATTCGTACCCAATTGCTTCATCTCAGACATTGAAGTCAGATAGTTCCATACACTGAGATCCGACGGTGAGTCGTTCGGGTGACCGCGGCATAGCAATATGCTGAGGAAAGTCGGGGCTTCACAGAGCAAAATGCTGGCGAGAGCCAGGTTGGGGCGACCTGACGGAAAGTGCAACAGAGAGTAAACCGCCGATGGGTGTTCACACACCACAGGTAAGGGTGAAACGGTGCGGTAAGAGCGCACCAGCACATAGAGCAATTTATGTGGCTTGGTAAACCCCATTTGAAGCAAGACCAAGCAGGAGGAGGGTTGCTCGCCCGCCGAAAGGCAACCTTCGGGTAGGTCGCATAGAGGGATGGTCACCACTTGTCGCAAGGCAAGCACAGAACCCCGCTTACAGAACGACTCACCGTCCCCTCACAGGGTTCTACGTCAAATGACTTACTTCGTTGAGACTCAGGACCGACAGGCCCCGCGCAGTGACGGCGATTCGACAAATAGACGCTCTATCAAGATGAAATCGCCATGTCACGTGAGATTCAACATTTAGTGCCCATGTCACAGCGCACTTGATGGGTGAGACATGACTCACCACCACCACGTCTCTGTCTTGTGCTTCGTTACGTAATTGTTCAAGCGCTGGCTTCACACGGTGTTCCAATTCCAGAAGCGATTCCCCGCCAGGAGGTCGAAAACTGGAATCATCTCGCCACTTTGCCCATTGCGTGGGATCAACTTCACTCATCGCAATCCCATCCCATGAGCCATAGTCAAGTTCGATAAATCGGTCGTCAATCTCTACATCACCTGAAATTGCTTGAGCAGTCTGTACGGCACGCATCAGTGGGCTAGAAATCACCCGTGCGTGAGGAAAGTTTTCCCGAATGTGCGCACCCGTGCGCAACGCTTGGATACGACCCTCATCATCTAGCGGCAGATCGATACGTCCTTGAAGAAGACCGCCAGCATTTGCCGAGGTCTGTCCATGACGAACAAGGATTAACACTTCCCCACCTCAACATCTGTTCCCCCGAG
>JAUMDU010000075.1:0-5129 GCA_032121425.1 Ilumatobacteraceae bacterium
GTCCCATCAAGATGCAATATGGGCGTCACGAGAGTTTCTTCGGCCACGTGCATCGACACCCAGCCACTGTGTGGATGCGACACCATGCGGATGCAACTGGAGTGATTCAAAAGATTGAGGCTCGATTTGTCTTTGACGGTGGCGCATATGCCTCCACATCTTCTGCAGTTCTTATCAACGGTGTCACACACGCTCAAGGGCCCTATAGGTGCGAGAACGCCATCATTGATGGCTATGCGGTGCGCACCAATAATCCACCATGTGGTGCTATGCGAGGCTTTGGCGTGGTGCAAGCCTGTTTTGCTCACGAGAGCCAAATGGACAAGATTGCCCAAGCGCTGGGCATGGACCCTGTCGAGGTACGACTACGCAATGCAATGAGCCAGGGTGATCGTCTCATCACTGGACAAGTCGTGGAATCGGTTGCACCGGTGCGACGCCTCATCGAAGAAACACAAGCGATTCCCTTACCCCCTCCGTCAGGGATGCATCCAGACCCTCTTTCTCTTCCTGGTGGTTCTGGGTTGGCATCAGAGAGTCGTTATGTTCGACGAGGTGTGGGCTGGGGCGTCAGCATCAAGAACATCATGTACAGCGAAGGCTTCGATGACTATGCAACAGCTCGCTGCACTCTGAGCAATGGAAAAGCATCTTTGAAGTTTGCAACAAGCGAAGTTGGCCAAGGCTTTGTCACAATCGCCCAGCAAATCGCAAGAACAGTCCTAGGTGTCGACGATGTAGAACTAGAACCAATTGACACCGCAATTGGTTCAGCTGGATCGACATCAGCATCTCGTCAAACCTGGATGAGTGGCGGTGCAGTAGATGGTGCGTGTCGACTTGTGCGGGAGCGACTATTTCACCATGTAGGTCATTTACATGGCATTGATCCTCTGCGATTAGCCATTGACGAAGATCACATCATTGACACCCGTGGTCATCTGCGTATTTCCGTGCAAGATGCCTCAGCAGATCTCACAATCTCAGAGGAGTTTGAACACCATCATCGCCCTACCGAAGATCTAGATGACAATGGCCAAGGGAATTGCCATGTGGCTTTTGCATTCGTGGCACACCGGGCCGTGGTTGATGTGGACCTGGAACTGGGTCTTGTCAAAGTTGTTCAAATTGCCACAACCCAGGACGTAGGCAGAGCCCTCAATCCCCTTTCAGTGCTTGGCCAAATTGAGGGCGGAATCGCACAAGGTTTAGGTTTGGCAGTGATGGAAGAAATCATTGTCAAAGAGGGTCGCGTGCTTAATCCGAGCTTTACTGACTATCTTTTGCCGACAACTCTCGATGCTCCGGACGTTATTGCTCGCCTCGTTGAAGAGCCTGACCCACAGGCACCACTAGGTGCAAAGGGTGTTGGAGAGCCGCCATGCATTTCGGTGACACCTGCAATCGTTGCCGCAATCCGGGATGCAGTCGGACGCAATATCCCACGTTGTCCTGTTCGTCCTCAAGATATTTGTTTATAAAAGCGTGCTATTCACCGAACACTTGAGTCAAGTATGCGTTGGCAAACACTCGCTGCGGGTCAAGACGGTTGCGAAGAGCAAGAAAATCATCAAAACGTCGATACTGCCTAGTTAAGTCTGAAGCATTCTGAAAATGTAGTTTTCCCCAGTGCGGACGTGCACCGTAGTTTTTAAGAATCGCCTCAACATCCTTGAAGTACGGCTCGTACTCCATTCCCTTGAATACATGTACTGCGATATAGGCAGATTCTCTTTCGAAGGCAGTCGACAGGGGAACGTCGTCGGCTGCAGTGAATCTCACTTCAACGGGAAAGTTCAATAGATAACCCCGAGCATCGATCATTGCACGAATCTCTTTGAGGGCTGGAACTAAAGATGCACGAGGTATCGCTGTTTCCATTTCATAGAAACGCACTATGCGAGGACTTGCAAAAATCTTGTAGCTATCGTTGACGTACTCACGCTTACCCGAAGATGGAAGAGCAGTAGCTAAACGTGGAATGAGTGTTGGCCGCATTTTCCCCAGGTGACACAGCGCGCCGAAAGCGACATTTTCCATGAATGTTTTTTCTATCCAGCCACGAACCTTTGGTAGTGGCTGCAAAGGTTCATCGGTTCGATTATTGCTCTTGGTGAGAGCCCACGGTGTATGTGGCAGCCAGAAAAACTCAAAATGGTCGTTGGTATCCACAAACTCATCAATGCGTTCCAACACCACATCGAGAGGTAGTGCTTTTTCGACGGCATGGAGACGGAATGCTGGGACAGCTTGCAAGGTGTAATCGGTGATGACACCAAGAGCGCCCACCGATACGCGACCTAGATCAAAGATGTCTGAATTTAGTTCATCGTTACATTCAATAACATCGCCCTCACCATTTACGAGAGTAAACCCACGCACCTGGCCCGCTAGACCCGTCAAAGTGACACCAGTTCCATGAGTTGACGTTGAAATCGAACCCGCAACAGTTTGGTATGCGATATCTCCAAGATTTGGAAGTGCAAGTCCTTCTGCATGGAGCAACTCATTCAACACTGCAAGCGTGGTGCCCGCCTTCACCTTCACCAAATGACGATCCCGATTAATAGAGATAATTCCCGTCAAATTCTCAAGTGTGAGTAAGTGCCCCTGTGTGACAGCAGCAGCAGTAAAGCTATGTCCTGAGCCCACGCACTTCACTGTGTGCTGCTGGGACTGGGCAGACTTGATTGCACGAGAAACATCCTCAACGGAACGTGGGGTACTCATCGACAAAGGATGAGCAACTTGGTTACCCGCCCAGTTCTTCCATGTCTTAGCCATCCCTCTTTTCTACTCCAATCCCAAGGAGAGGCAGGTATGCAATACAGTCTTTACCCCCCAGAATCCCCCTCCGTCTGCTACCCAAGGGTTCCCCAGGCTCTAAAGTGAGAGCACAATACTCAGTAAGGAATTTCCATGTCGACTTCGCAACAAGTTCCCCTCGTTGACTACCTCGTACTCGGTGACAACCCCCACCTAGTGGCAAATGAATGCACCTCATGTAAGGCGCGTTTTTTTGATCGCCGAAACGCTTGTGCCGCGTGTTTTAATACTCAGTTTTCGAAGGCCAAGATTTCAAATTCAGGCGTAGTGCGCTCATTCACCATTGTCACCTTTGCTGCCCCTGGAGTACCCGTCCCGTTCGTTGCCGCGATCATTGATTGTGATGGAACAAGTGTGAGAGCAAATCTCATCAACGTGGAACCCACACCAGAAAAAGTATCTCTCGGAATGAAAGTACAACTTGCTACATATTCACTCGGCACCGATGACAATGGCGCAGAAGCCATTGGATTTGGCTACGAGCCCACCCTTTAATAAATCACAACGACAACACAACGGAGCACATCATGGCAACAGACGACATTTATATCCTCGGAATCAATATGACCAAGTTTGGCAAGTATCCAGACAAGGACGTCGTGGATCTTGCATCAGAGGCTGTGATGGCCGCTCTTGCTGATGGCGGGGTCACTATGGCCGACATCGGCATTCTTGCAGCAGGCAATCTCATGGGCTCTGGCGGAGTTGGTCAGATGATTCAAAAGCAAGTGGGTCAAACAGGCATTCCTGTGTACAACGTGTCTAATGCGTGTGCTACAGGTGCAACCGCATTACGCACGGCCATCATGGCTATCAAAGCAGGTGAATGCGACATGGGGCTGGCTGTGGGTGTTGAGAAACTTGCAGGCGTGGGGCTTCTTGGCGGTGGAGGCGCACCCAAGACTCCCGGTAAACAATGGGCTCCCAGCGGTCGCTATGGTGCGGTTGCCAACGTTGACGGACTCATCGGTACCGCCACCATGCCTGGCACCTTTGCACAAGTAGGTATGGAGTATGGACATAAATATGGAGGCGCGACCTTCGAGCTGTTTGCAAAGATTTCTGAAAAAAACCATGCACATTCCACATTGAATCCACTCGCCGCTTACACAAAGCGCATGAGCCTCGAAGAAATCATGAATGACATTATGATTTCGTATCCCAATACCCGACCAATGTGTTCGGCTAACTGTGACGGCGCTGCAGCTGCTGTTGTAGTAAGTGGTGCAAAACTCAAGACTCTTTCACGCGAACAACAACGACGCGCCGTGAAGGTGTCGGCATCTGTGTTGACGAGCGACCCATACCAAGAAGCTTGCCAGGTACTGCCTGATGTCAATACCTTGACTCGCATTGCAGCCAAACAGGCATACGAGTCATCTGGAGTATCACCACAAGATCTTGACCTGGTTGAATTGCATGATTGCTTTGCTACCGCAGAACTTGTTCATTACGACAACTTGATGTTGTGTGAAGAAGGTGGAGCAGTTGACTTTTTCAACTCAGGAGCGACTTGGCGCGATGGCAGTACTCCAGTCAACGTGTCAGGCGGTCTGGAATCTAAAGGGCACCCCATTTCAGCAACTGGTATTGCCAATATTTGGGAAATTTGTCATCACTTACGTGGCGAAGCTGGTCCTCGCCAAATTGAAGGCGCAAAAGTTGGTCTGGCCCACGTCATTGGACTGGGATCAGCATGTGGAGTCCACATCTTGGAGAAGTCAGCTCTCTGAACAACTCGTTTCCTCTCGATGGGTTTGTAGATTCACATTTCGCCCACGTCCAAGACGCGTTCATTCATAACTTCTCAGCCCATAACGAAATTGGCGCTTCGTTATGCGTCATTGCAGAAGGCAAGATCGTTGTCGATCTTTCTGGTGGCTTCAAAGACTTGGAGCACACACACCCTTGGTCCCCAACGACATTGGTGAATTCCTTCTCGGTGGGTAAAGGTATTTTGTCGATCCTGCTGGCGCATGCTCTCAGCACCTCACAGTCATCTGTTGATGACGTCCTCAAGACACATTGGCCAGAGTTGAAAGAATCACCAATAGGTTCAATCACAATCAAGGATCTTGGCGGACACAGAGCCGGACTACCCGCCCTATCCACAACATTGTCAGAACAAAACCTCTACAGCTGGCCCCAAATGATTGCGTCTCTTGTTCAGCAAAAACCATGGTGGGAACCTGGCACATCCCATGGCTACCACGTCAATACCTTCGGTTTCCTCGTGGGAGAACTCATTTCCCGAATACGTAACACCACACATCAACAGCTGTTGCAACCTCTACGAAATTTCA
>JAUMDU010000076.1:0-1751 GCA_032121425.1 Ilumatobacteraceae bacterium
AACCCAAGGATGACGAAATTGTTATCTCCGTTGTTGCAAGCGCCCTCAACCACATGGATATTTGGGTCACCAAAGGAATGCCGCGTCCGCCATTGCCACATATCCCTGGTTGTGACGCAGCTGGAATCATTGTGGAAATGGGCTCTGCAGTGACGGGTTTTTCCATTGGTGATGAGGTGGTTATCAATCCTGGTGTCTCTCCAGTCGATGAGATTGTGCGTCTTGGAAACAATTCACCGATGGGACCCGGCTTTGCTATCTGGGGTGAACACACACATGGTGGACATGCAGAATTTGCGATTGCACCTGCACGTAACGTGCGACTGAGACCACAGTCACGCACATGGCAAGAGTGTGCAGCTTTTCCCTTGGCATATGTGACTGCTTTAAGGATGCTTAATCGTGCACGGCTTCGTGCTGGGGAGACCGTATTAATAGTAGGGGTGGGCTCGGGAGTATCTAGTGCTGCGGTTGCTCTTGCTCAATGGATGGGCGCACATGTCATCACTACAAGTCGCGATGCTCACAAGCGTGAAGAGGCTCTACGCATGGGCGCCAACGAATCCATCAACACAGAAGACGATCGCTGGAATGTTCAAGCTGATGTTGTAGTTGAAAGTGTGGGTCCTGCCACATGGGAGAAATCCATGCGATCACTTGCACCAGGTGGGCGACTAGTTGTCTGTGGTGGAACATCAGGACCAACAGTTGAGATCAATCTGCCACGAGTGTTTTTTAAACAGTATGAGATTATTGGGTCCTCAATGGGTAGTTACGAGGAATTCGATCAACTGTTATCGATAGTAGATGCGGGTCTACCGATACATATTGACAGTGTCTTTTCTCTCAATGACTACGAAAAAGCACTTGACAAACTCACCCGCGGGGCGCACTTGGGCAAGATTGTTCTAGATCACGGAGTTCAGTGATGGCAAGCGATGTTCAAGAACTCAAACAAAGGGCTCTAGACAGAATTGATGCTGTTGCACAACTGCTCATTGATGCGAGTCATGAAATTCACGCTCACCCAGAAGAGAATTTTGAAGAGTTTTTTGCCTCGGAATTGTTGGTTCGCTCTGCGCATCAATCTGGTTTCGGTCTAGATCTTCATGCATTTGGCACCGACACAGGTTTTGCCGGCGATGTTGGGTCTGGTCCCACAGTGTGCGTGATGAGCGAATATGACGCTTTGCCAGAAATTGGACATGGTTGCGGACATAACGTCATAGCTGCAGCTGGATTAGGTGCTGCCATTGGGTTGGCAAGTGTGGCCCAAGATGCAGGTGGGCGAGTGCGTTACTTGGGTACACCTGCAGAAGAAGGTGGTGGAGGAAAGCTTGTGATGGCAAATCATGGTGCATTCGACGGAGTCGACGTGGCGATGATGGTTCATTCTGCTGATGCTGACCTCACCAGTATCGACGCAATTGCGCTTCAGCAGCTGCTGGTGGAATATTCGGGAAGGGCAAGCCATGCTGCTGCTGCGCCACAACATGGACGCAATGCTCTTGACGCAGCGGTGCTGGGTTACATGGCAGTGGCTGCACTTCGACAACACATTTTGCCCACCGAACGTATTCACGGAATTTTTCTTCGTGGTGGTGATAAGCCCAATATCGTTCCGGCGGATGCCGCCACCGAGTGGTACATCAGATCCGACACCATTTCATCGCTACAAGAACTTAAGCCTCGTGTTGTATCAGCTCTTGAATCAGGTGCGCACGCCTGCGGCTGTTCGGTAACGCATCAAT
>JAUMDU010000077.1:0-11231 GCA_032121425.1 Ilumatobacteraceae bacterium
GTTTCTACAACCCATTAGTTGCTTCTGGTCCAACTCCAGTGGGTATGGGTAACTACACCTGGATTGATACGAATAAAAATGGAATCCAAGATCAAGGCGAGCCGCCACTGCGCGGAGTAGGTGTCACTCTGTATAACCCTGATGGTTCTGTAGCAAAGAATCTCGATGGCGGAGCAGCGACGGCAATAACAGACTCCAAGGGGTACTACTTCATCGACAATCTTGCCCCTGGTTCCTATTACGCAGTATTTACTCTTCCGAATGGCTATCGCTTCACCACTAGATCATCGTCGGGGTCTACATCGGCAAACGATTCCAATCCGGATTCGACAACCGGTCGAACTCCTGTGTTCACCATCGGGACATCGGTAACAGGTGACACTGTTGCCGACACTGATGCAAAGACAAAGGCAGTTTGGGTTAATCCCACAATTGATGCGGGGGTTATTCCCATTGGTTCTGTTTCAGTCGGGAACTTTGTGTGGCGTGATGTCAATGGTGACGGTTTGCAAGGTCCAATTGATCGAGGTGTGCAGGGAGCAAAACTGTCAATCAGAACAATTAATGGCTTGCCCGTCTACAACGTTCAGGGCAAATTAGTTAGGCCACAAACCACGAAGAAAGATGGAAAGTTTTTGTTTACAAATCTTCCACCGGGTCGATACGTGGTATCTATCAAATATCCAAAGGGCTTAGTGCCAACTGTGAAGAACAAACCCAACCGTGGAAGAAATTCTTCCTCGTACAAAGCATTTTCAACAGATTTATCCCCAGGCCAAAGTGACTTAACGTTGGACTTTGGTGTAGTAGGAAGCCGAACTTGGCTCATCCCACGCGCTCGTTAGCAATGAGATAAAGAAATTTTTTTACAAGCGAGGAACGCTGATCTCTCCTTGTATGACTTCTAGTTTGTACAAATGTTGAAAAAGTTATCGCTGCTCCTTTCCGCACGCATGATGTTTGCTGTAACTGCAACTTTTGCCCTAACTAGTGTTGCCCTACCATTTACGTCAATGGCGCATGCATCGCAGACACCAATCAGTAGCGATGCTCCGTGGGGAGTTCCAAACTTTCAGGCACAGGCGCGGTACCTCATGTCGCCAGGAACGTTGACTTTCCCATCTGGATTGACGGTGTCCATTGCAGAGAATGGATCCGGCTTGGTTACTCGACAAGAGAAAACTTGTGGAAGTGTTTCTTCCATGAGTAACTGGTACTCCAACAGCCAGCCATGGACGACGAGTCCGTGGACTCCGAGTCTTCCCAAAGGAAATGTCAACGGTGCGTCATTTGCTGATCAGCCGGTGTTCTACACCGAAGCGTGGACTGGATTAGATCACAGCTCTAGTGGCGTATGGAACTGCATACCACCCGCGCCGGCAAGTTGGCAATACACCCCGCAACCAGCATGCCCAATCACTGCACCACGCGTCACAGAGATGCGCTGCCCTCGTGGCACCATCACGTTTACCTTTAACTCGCCGGTCACGGACCCAGTTCTGCATGTGAACAACTTTGGTGCTGCAGCTTGGTATCCCGTCATTATTGGCTCCCAGATATTGACTCTTGATCTCGCCA
Source organism: Ilumatobacteraceae bacterium (assembly GCA_032121425.1). Classification (GTDB taxonomy): domain Bacteria; phylum Actinomycetota; class Acidimicrobiia; order Acidimicrobiales; family Ilumatobacteraceae; genus UBA2093. Next base: position 1,579 of record JAUMDU010000077.1, read on the forward strand.
ACTCGAACTACTCGGGTGCGCCTGGTTTGGAGTTGGTCTCCAAGATTGGCAATCTCGCAGTCGTTCAAGATGGTGCGAATTATCAACTTCCTGCTGGGGATAGCCGCTTTAATGGCGCCCCTGCTATCACGCGCACGCAAGACTCGCCCAGAATAATTCCGTCATGGGTTGGTGGTGGATACGGGGCAGGCTCCATTGCATTCAAAGGAACTTGGACCACCATTTCTATGAAACTTGATTTGCTCTGGATGTACGACTCGTGGCATTCAAAGTACAACCCAGATTGGGCACACGAGGATGTCAACTATGCCAAAAAATCATGTATGTACGATCAGATGCCCAATTTTCCTGTGTACGAATGCGACTTACAAAATGGTGTGTGGGTTCCAGGCACCACATTTGAAAAGCACGCTGACATTATTAATGGGTTACAGGACTGGATGGGCGCCCCAGAGGGAGTTGCATATTTGTGGACAGTGAACGATGATTTCGGCACGGCACCTGCTTCCTACGATGGCACTGACGGCGCAAGCCATGTCTTGAGTGATTTGCGTATAGGTAACGTTGTTTCCTCGACTGGTGGTGAACTTGCAGATGCCAATGGCAAGGTGAACAACAGTGGTACGAGTGGAATAGTTAGTCCCAACGCAGGAGGCACTGATGCGGATGATGATGCATTTGTTAGTGTGCCAGTAATTCCTACATCGGGAGATTATTCAGTGAGTGTGCCGGTTACTGGTGTTACTCAAAATGCAAAACTATGTGGCTGGATTGATGTGGATGCTTCTGGGTTATTTGACACCGTTGAACGTCAATGTGTGAACGTAGCTCCGAATAGCACATCCGCAGTTTTGGTTTGGCCAGAGTCATTGGTGGGCTCGATTTCGGGGAATACATACATGCGTCTTCGGTTGTCATACGATCTAGTTGGAGTCGAAAGCCCTAATGGGCGAGTTGCTTCTGGCGAAGTAGAAGATTGGCGAGTAGGTCGAGTATCTACTCCACCGCCAGGCTCGCCAAGACCTCCTGCTCCTCCTCTAACAAATGAACTTCCCAAAACTGGCGGTTCTGCCGGAATGACACCTGCAGGGTTTATAGGCATTGTGGGCGGAGCAATAATTTTGACAATCCGCAGGCGACAACTTCGCTAGCAGAGGTGATGTATTTATTTCGGTGGGTTCTTGACGAGTAGTTCAAGTTGGCGTCGCCATACGAGAATTGCATGCGCAAATTGTGTGTTGTCATCTGCCCCGATGAGATGACCGAATGCTGCGGTACCTAAACCAATGGCAGAACCTTGCAATGTGATCGCTGCAGCAGTGTCATCATCGAGACCTATCTGGGTAATCATGCGCTGAGTAAATGCATACATCAGTGCATCAAGTTCTGGCTTCACTTCATTGACGTCAACACCCTCAAGGTCGAGCCAAAACAACAACCGAACTGCAAACTGAACATTGGGGTCAAGCGGGTTGAGAGCAACAGAGTCAGTGGGTTGTTGTTCAAGCACTGCACGCATTGAAAAAAACAGTTCTTTGACAACGCGAAGATAGAGATCATTTTGTGAGCCAAACCAACTATGTATAAAACCTTGGTTGACATCAGCCCGAGTTGCGATGTCGCGGACCCCCACAGATGAAAACGGGTTGTCTCGTAACAGCTCGGTGGCGGCATCAATAAAGCGTTGTTCACCCTCGGTGCGGCTAATGGGACTACGTCGTACTGGCTTTTTCTTCGACTTGGTCGCAGAAGGGGGTTGAACAGCCATAAAGAGGAGTCTAGATAGGGATTCAGAGGGTGAGATGAATTAGACACACAATGTGTGTTCGTGTAGGGTCACACATATGACTTCCCTCACTGAACGAGAATTGGCCTCTAAGTACACCGGTTCATTTGCTTGGCCCACTGTGTTGTTGTTTTTAGCACTTGTCACTGGATACAGCGCCGTCGCGGTGGCGGGAGTGCGCGGTGTTCTTCCGATGTGGATCTGCATGCTGATCAACGGGGTACTTGCATATGGCTTTTACACCATTCATCACGAGTCCAACCACAAAAACATCAGTGGTCGATATTCCCAGTTCCGATGGATAGATCATCTTTTGGGAAACATTGCAGCAATTCCCTTGCATCTCAACTTCGTGGCGTATGCACCCTCGCATCTTCAACATCACGCACACACCAATGACCCAGAACGTGATCCCGATTTTTTTATGGCTGGCCCAGGAAAAGCAATATTCCCACGTTGGGTAGTGAGCACCATTGTCAAAACATTGCTGTCAATCCCCGGAGTCAACAAATTGATGCCGTTGGTGTTACCTGAACCATTAGCTACTACCGCACGAGAGTTCACTACAAAAAGAAAAGGCATGATGTACTACAACCAAGCATGTCTTGGGGTACTTGTGTTGTCATTTGTTGCAGGAGTGGGAAGCGAAGTATTGATGTTGTGGTGGCTACCTGCACAAATCGGAGCCCTTATTTTGCAGGTGTGGTTTGTGTGGTTACCTCATCATGATTTCAGCCAAACTGCGCGCTACAAAAACACACGCATTCGCGGTTGGTGGGGAAGCACCATTATGTTGCTCGGTCAAGACCATCACCTCATCCACCATCTCTACCCCCGGGTGCCTTTCTATAATTACCGCAAGCTCTTTCGCGAGATTTCCGATTCCTTAATCGATCAAGGCGCCACCATTCAGATTGCAGGCATTCGAAATTGAGATTTATTTAAAGGCCAAATTATCATTTCCTTCACGATTGTGTGGAGGAGCTTTCAAGGATGTGTCCATCACCTCGGGCAGGCACCAAGACGGCGTAGGAGTCAGGACAGTATCTTCACCAGATAGCGCGTCAAGCACTCGAGTCGGCCTTCTCACTCAGAGAAAAATATGTAGATGTGTCGTTACACACGCTCGAAAGAAGCAACTTCGCGAGTGAAAGCCTCAAGCATTTGTGGTGTGATTGACGCGTTAGTGCGATCAATTGCAGTGTGCAAATCATCAAGAGTGACCATTGCTGTGCCTCCGTTTGCGCGAGCTCGCACGAAGGCCTCAGCGGCTGCGCGTTGTGCGGCTAGGTCCACGTCTCCCGGGGTGAATCCGTGGCATTTTTTTGCTAACACAGTGGGTTCCACACCTGGCCCAAGATTCATTGTCGCTGTTGCGCGTTCCCATAGAGCAATCAACGCCTTTTGATCGGGTGGCCCGATGCCAATGAGCAGGTCAAATCGACCTGGCCGCATCACTGCTGGATCAATTGTTTCCACAAAGTTAGTTGCACAAATTAGTAACTTGCCGGGGCGACGTCGGAAATCTGGAATGGATTTCAATAGTTCATTCACAACTCCAGCCGACGCCGGGCGACTTTCTCTTGCTGGTGCAATTTCATCAAACTCATCGATAAAGATGACTACATGTTCGAGTCGTCCCAATTCAATGAATGCTTCACGTAGTTCATTGGCCAATGTGCCTTCACCGCTTGACAGCTTTGAGGGGAGTAATTCAACAAATGGCCAGCCAAGTCGGCCAGCTAGTGCTCTTGCGAATGTGGTCTTACCTGTTCCTGGTGGCCCAAACATCAACGCGGTAGCAGGAGGGCGAAGTCCAATCTGTGCAGCCAAAGCCGGATCAGATAATGGTGCAACAATTCGTTGATCAATGAGCGCTTTTTCCCGCTCCATTCCCGCTGCTTGTTCCCAAAGATCTTCATCAAGAATCTGTCCACCCCACTTATCGATGATGCGCACCTCTCCAGGCTCCAATGAAAGGAACTTTTCGTAGAGAACCATTCCTTCGGTGGCTACGAAGCCGCGATTCAAAAGAGCTTGCTCTCCCACTTCACCAGGGCCAAGTAATGCAGAAATTTTCCTTACACCTAAATGCAGTAAGCGCTCTTCAAGTCCACGTGCCAAAGCTGAACCAATTCCACGTCGACGCCACTCAGGAGAAATAGCAACGAGTTGTGTCCATGCCCGATCGCCCGCAACGCGGGCACTCACAAGGCCCACCAATGAGCCATTGGCTAGAGCAACTACAACAACTGCATCATCATTCACATCCGCAATGAATTGTGCAATTTCCATTGGGGCACTATCGGGCAGGGGCCGAAGTGCTTCGAGGAGCTGGACAGCGGCTCCAAGGTCTGTGGGTGACAGATCACAAATTTGAAAGGACATATCCAAACCTACCCCAACTTTCGAGGGAGTGTTTTCAGAATAAATCGCCGGGGTGAACCCAATGTGAAGTTCAGAATTTAGATAACCATGCCCAAGATGAATACGCCGTGTTCAGTCTGATCTCGTAAAAAGAAGGAAAGCGTGAGAGGCTGTTCATATGAGTGCAGATAAGCCACAGAAAATTGTTTCCAATATGCGCAATGTTCGCTATGGCGAAGTGTTGGGTGTGTTTGTTCGTGACACGGATTTGTACGCCGAGGTGTGGGGTACCCAGATGCTTCACGACTGCCCCATGGAGTGGTGGAATTCGCTTGATCCAGAGACATTAAAAACTGATCTTGGTGCGCTGGGAATCAAAATGAATGGTCCGCGTCGTTGGGTGTTGGATGGATTTGGTAACAAGACAGCCCATATTGAGCCAGTGATTCGTGATTTCAACGGTCTTCCTATGCGCCGCATCGCCACCGTGGAATTCAAGCCAGGGGATAAGCCAGGGACCTCGCCTTATGAAGAACGCCATGTGAATCGTGGTGCAGTGTTCTTCTGGGATGCCGGTACAGAGGTGTATGAATTAGTGCGTCCAGATGGTGAGGCCTATGTGATGCAGGCATTGTGCAACGCCGTTGATGAATCACTCAGTATTGACAATCTCACAGAGTTAGAAAACAAGTTGCAAATGCCACAAGGGTGGTCGTATCGCACGCGCATTCTTGTAGAAGATCTGGTCGTGGATACCTCAGATCATTTCGCAACAGTGGTGCAAGACGAACTGGAAAACACATATACGCTCCCGTACTGATTTCCTGATCTATTGCACTTGAGTAACAGCGACAGAAATTGATGGGCCTGCAGGGCGGACAGGATTAGTTTGTGGCGCAATGGCAAGTATTTGGGTTTTAATGTCGGCCGAGGAATACATAAGTTGGACATAGTCACCTGCTGCAAGATCAATAATGTAGTTGGAAGTTGCAACTTGGCGAAGCGACGCTGTGATGGTGATTTCTGAATTGCTGAGTGGAACATCATTTCCATTTCGACGAAGCCAGATGTCCATAATGTCATTGCCAGAATCTGTTTTTGTGAGTTGTGCCGAGAACTGGATGTTGTATGTACCGGTTCGGGCTACGACGATGTGAGAACCAAATTCCACTGAAACGCCGCTTGCAGAGACGCCATTAACACCGGGTGTGATTTGATTAAAGGTCATTGCCTTGGGTGTATTGACCGCATCGATTTGTTGTGTGGTGGTATCTCTAAACGAGCCATATGCCGGCACTAGCCCGTTGATGCCATTTTGACCATTTTCGCCATTGAATCCGTTGGTGCCAGGAACTCCTTGCACGCCTTGGATACCTTGAGGTCCTGCCGGACCAATTGCACCCGTAGCTCCAGTGATTCCCGCCGATCCTTGAGCTCCAATCTCCCCAGCCGTGACGAAACGAGCATTACTAAGTGTTCCACTCCCGGAGACTCGATCAACAAAAAGTGCCACGTTGCAGTTAGAGATACTTCCAACTCGCCCCTCAACATATTTGGTTGTCTTAAACGTTCTACCTACAACTGCTCGAATGCGCATGCCCGTCACGAAGGGAGATTGATTGCTCACAGGGAAATATTTCAATCCCGTGGAGACTGGAATGCGACCAGTAGCAAATGTGGCATTGAGCGAAACATTTGTGCGTGAACATGTGGCCGAACTCGCAGGTTTTGGTGTTGCAACGCCTAGGCCAATGATGCATAAAGCAGCAACGAATATACAGAGATGTTTCTTGTTCACATACACAGTGTGTGCATTCAATAAAGTTACGTAGCGGAATAGACATACCTAATTGCACAGAGATGAATGAAGTGATTTTTGTACTATGCCCTCGCTTAGGCATCAACCACCCAACCACAACCCGATAGATCTCGTGGCTGTGTGTCAGCAGTAATCAAAACGAATTTTGCCTTGGGTGGCTATGCAGGAGATTTTGCGATAACGCGATCTGCGGCGAGATATCCAGATGAAATTGCTCCATCCATGTAACCATTCCACTCTGCAGCTGTTTCTGTGCCGGCCCATTCAATGAGACCAAATGGGCGAGTGAGTTCTTCGCCCAGTTGAGTCCACACGCCAGGCCCAAGATGGCCTCCATAGCAACCACCACTCCATTGTTCTGCAGTCCAGTCCAGCTCCACTACTTCATTAGGAGATGCAGCTGCTGGGCCGAATAGGTCTACCAACGTGTTGAGGAAGATCTCGCGTCGCTCTTGCACACTTAAAGAAGAGGCCTTTCGTGCATGTGCACCTTCAAAGAATCCCAACAACATTCCACTTCGACCATCTGGTGGTGAGTTATCGAAAGTGATGGAAACTGGGTGATCAAGAGAGACACCAAAACCTGACATGTTGTCATCTCTCCAAAATGGAGTGTCATAGGTGGCAATGATTTTGATGACAGCACCCATGGGCACATTCTGAACGAGTTGTTGACGTGCAGTTGGAAGCGGTGGCGTAAATGTGATTGCTCCAATCAAGTGCTGTGGAATAGTCACAATTGCCGCATCTGCTGAATATTCAGATTGAGTCGTCCGAACAACGACTCCGCGTTCCGATTGAGAAATACTGACCACAGGCTCATTGAGATGGAGATGTCCACCAAGTTGATTCGCCATTGTCTCAGAAATAAGTTGTGACCCTCCCACAATGCGACTCTTTTGGGCGCCTTCTGCGGTGCCCATTAAGCGGTCAAGCATGCCGCCAGAGTGGCAGTAGAAAAGGAAATGCAGTAACGAAATTTCTGTCGCTTCTGCACTAAAGATCGCAGCAGTAATTGCCCGCCAGAAATCTCGAGATTGCTCGAAACGTAAGTGCTGGCGTAGCCATGTCTCGAGTGTTTGTCCATCCCACTCAGATGCCTTGGGTGATGTCCATGGTTCCTCAAGCGGTACCTTGGCAGCCATTCTCTCGAGACGCTTTTGTGAAATGCCTACTTCTACAAGAACATGCGGTGGCAGACCGAAAGTGTCACCGGTGAACTTTTTGATCTTTCCTTTCAGAGAGACGATGTAATCACCCGTGTCAAAGGTGTCAAAAGTTGATAATCCCAGTTCATCAATAAGGGCGAGCGCATGATCTTGCGTGGGCCCCACCCATTGACCACCAACTTCCACAATTGCCCCATCGTCAAAGACATGATTAAGAGTCCTTCCACCCACTCGATCACGTGCTTCCAGCACTTCAACTTCAGCCCCAGATGCAACAAGACGGCGCGCCGCCGACAGCCCCGCGAGCCCAGCTCCGATAACAACAACTTTCATAATTCCCCCTATTAAGTTGATTGACTAGTTAATCTAACAAACAATTCCAGTCTCAAAATCACCTAGATTTCAAGCCAACCAAGGAGATGTATGGGTCGGCCCAGTTTGCGCACTATCCGCCAAGAAGAACTCCTCGACGCAGTGGTCGGGATCATCACGTCAAAGGGCGTCGCGGGGCTCACCGTTGCCGACGTTGCAAAATTGGCGGGGACCCAATCCTCGAAAGTGCATCACTATCTGGGCACTCGGGAAGAAATGATTGCTGCAGCTATTGATCGTGCGATGGCGTCGGTGGAAGGCGTTGTACTCAACGCGTTGTCGTCAATAGAACCACAACATCGACTTGACGCTCAGATCGAAATTTTATTTGGGACGAGTTTTCTAGAACCACACATCAACCAATTAATTGACCAATTGATTGCTGCGTCCTACTTGGATGAAGCAATCCGCGTAAACGTGAGTCGGATGTATCAGAGATTTCTCGAAATACTTATGGACAGTTTTGAACTGGCAGTTCCCAATCTTCCTGCAGAAGAACGTCATCAAGCCGCACATACGATTCTTGCACTTGCCCATGCGACACCGACTTTTGAATGGTTAAGTCTTGATTCGAAAAACATCCACGAGGGACGTTTGGCGGCAGAAAAGATTGTGTCGGATGCAAGAGCACGATGTTCGGAGATTTCCCAATGATAAAGATCGGCCTAGTTCTCTATCCCAAGTTCACTGCGTTGGACATTGTTGGTCCTTTTCAAACGTTGGTGGATGTCCCTGGTTTGGACGTCTTTTTCGTTGCCGAAACAGCAGGTCCGGTGATGGATCACACAGGCCGGCTCTCATTGAACGCCACCCATACATTTAGTGACATTGAAACACTTGATGTTGTGGTGGTGCCAGGTGGTTTTGCTGATCGTGTGGTGGATGCAGATAACGCCATCGTGCAATTCATCACACGAATACATCCGACAACACAATGGACTACCAGTGTCTGTACTGGTTCCATTTTTCTCGCTCATGCAGGCGTGTTGAATGGTCTTGACGCGACGACTCACTGGGGTTCATACGATCGACTAGCCGAACTGGGGGCTAATCCCACTGATCGACGTGTTGTGCAAGTGGGCAAAGTCATTACTGCGGCAGGTGTTTCATCGGGTATCGACATGGGCCTAGTGCTTGTTCAACATCTCGCTGGCGACGAGACGGCAAAGGCCATTCAGTTAGCTATTGAATATGACCCTCAGCCTCCGTTTGATTCCGGATCGCCCGCAAAGGCGACTTCTGAGTTAGTGGCTCTCGTGTCGGCGATTTTTAGCCAGAGAACATGACCCTCTTGGCGTAATTCCCAACCCCAGTATTGATGGGGTAGTGGCTGTGGTTTCGGTAATCATTTGGCGCGTGACACGCCGTTTTTAGGGTCGCGTAAGGCATTCCGTTTTGAAAATCGCCACGAGTCTCTAGTTGCAATTAGATGGGCGATTGTTCTCGCTCGCTATAAAGTTTCTCGTCACGCCGACAGGCAATCGCTTTTGAACCCAGATGGACTGACCAGCGACCCAATATCCATCCTTCGTGCCGTTTGCGATGTCCGGGCGACTCAAGTTATCGATGTAGATGTCTTTGCCGAGCCGAGTTTTTCCTATGTAAACGGCCATATGTCCTCGGGGCTCAGTCGTGATGTTGTTTCACCAGATTACGTAAGGGGGCCTCAAGGTTTGAGGACGATTCCCCCACTTCCAATGATCAATGCTTTGAGTTGTGATCCAGTTCCAGCGGGGTCCCGCATTCCTGGCAGCAGTAGGAATCGAACGAACTCGAATCTGATCATTACCAATTTGGATCATCAGCATGTCGGCAAAACAGACACATTTGCCTCCCGTTTTTGATGTGACTCTATAAAGTTTCGAGGCACACTCGATTGCCAAGGTCTGAGCCACATTTAGGCCCGTCTTCTTGCTGTAGGCCCCAGGGTTGTTGAAATCTGGTTTTTTACATGTAAATCTCGCGGAGTTTCTGGGCAATTCGGCTGAAGCGGACGCCTCGGGTAACCCGAGAAATGACAGGAGCACTGTCACTGCAAGAATAACTTTCTTCATAAACGAAAACGTAACACGGAATGCATTGCTTCAATCACGGTGAAGTATTCGGTATCGAATCCCACCAGCTAGCGGGTTGCCCGACT
>JAUMDU010000078.1:0-6799 GCA_032121425.1 Ilumatobacteraceae bacterium
TGCCGACAACGGCAATAGTGCGCCAGTTGTGTTTTCTGATGGAAAGATCTTTCCCGTGGATGTGCGATACGTGCCACGCCAAAAAGACACTCGTCTTGAAAATAGTGTTGCCGACACCGTCTTGACGGCGCTGCGAGATAACGAAGGAGACATTCTGGTCTTTCTTCCAGGAATCGCCGAAATCAATCGCACTCAAAGCCTTCTTCAAGAAAAAGTTGCTGTCCTTGTTGATGTCGTGCGGCTTGCTGGCGCACTCCCGTTTGAAGAACAAGATGCCGCATTGCGTCCTGCTGACGCGGGAAAGCGACGAGTGGTGCTATCAACTGATATCGCAGAAACATCTCTCACTGTTGAAGGCGTACACATCGTGATTGATGCAGGACTCGCACGTACTCCTCGCCTCGATCCACGTACCGGGCTCACCGAAATTGTGACCATTACTTCTTCGAGGGCATCGGCTGAGCAAAGAAGTGGTCGTGCGGGGCGTGTTCGACCAGGAGTGGCATATCGGTTATGGAGTCGTATAGAAGACGCCACTCGGCTTGCACATTTGCCTGCAGAGATAACCCAAACCGACCTCACAGGATTAGCACTGGAAATTGCTGCCTGGGGAACTTCTCTTGATGCTTTGAAATTTCTTGATGCGCCACCAGAAAAAAACATGCGTATGGCATCTGAGACACTGCGTACTTTGCATCTCGTAGACGAATCCGGAGCAATTACCCCGCTTGGCCGACAAGTACTTGCACTGCCGCTACACCCACGCCTTGGCACAATGGTGGCTCGTCACCGCGATGATCCGGCACAGGGTTGGATTGCCTGCATATTGGCTGCTCTGCTCGACGAACGAGACATCATGCGTGGTCGCCCCGATGACACCCCAAGTGATATCGCGCTACGTGTTAAAGCCGTGACCGACCTAGAGCCACACGATCTCGTTGATCGCGGAGCTCTTCGTCGTGTGCAAAACAGTGCACGCGATATTGCGCGTCGTGCGTCAATTAGCCCAAATACTTTTGTTTCTGTCGACGTCATCGACAAGATTTGTGGACCTATCTTGCTCACGGCCTATCCCGACAGACTTGCCATGCGTCGATCATCAGCTGGTCAATTTGTCATGCGCAGTGGAGGCGCAGTGCATTGCGACAATAAAGATTCTCTTGCAAAGGAACAATTTATTGTTGCCGCCGACATCAACGCTCAGCGAGGCACGGCGCGCTTGAGACGCGCCGCCGCAATAGACATCGACGTCATTGCACCAGTGCTTGGCGACGACGTAGAGGTGGAGTCGTACCTGTTGTGGGATAAACAACTCGACGATCTCGTACAACGCGTAGTACGCAAAGTGGGCAACATCCGCATTGATGAGCGCGATCTCACGCCTGTTGCAGGCCCTGAAACTACCGAGGCGCTCATTGATCGAGTGCGCTCAACAACTTTTGGTTGCCTATCTGGCGGCGCGGCTATGCAGTTTCGCCAACGCGTGGCCTGCCTGCGACACCAACTTGGCGACTCATGGCTAGATACATCTAACAGACATTTGCTTGCAACCATTAATGAATGGCTCACGCCATATTTGGTGGGAGCTACTGGCAAAAAAGATCTTGCTGCAATTGATCTCATAATGATTCTGCAAGCTGATCTGGGTTGGGACCGCAGTTCCCAACTTGATGAATTAGTACCTGCAACTTTCTCGCCACCGCGAGGTCGAGAAGTCGATATCAACTACGCAGACCCTGCAGCGCCCACAGTGGCCATTCGCGTTCAGCATCTCTATGGAGTCACTGCGCATCCCTCGGTGTTGAACGGGGCTGTACCACTGCGACTGCAGTTGCTCTCTCCTGCTGATCGACCCATTCAAGTCACCTCAGATCTTCCCGGCTTTTGGTCAGGTTCATGGGCTGAGGTACGCAAGGACATGGCCGGGCGCTACCCCAAACACGAGTGGCCTATCGATCCCTCTCACTAGCAAGCGCGGTTCTATGGGGCTCAGGTGCCATGGGGGACCTAACCTCAAGGTATGGCAGATTTCGCATTCACAGAGATTCTCCCCTTGGGGCCCGACACCACGCAGTATCGCCTTATCAGCACCGAGGGCGTCAGTGAAATAGAGACCCCTTTGGGTACTTTTCTCAAGGTAGAACCAGAAGCACTCACGCTTCTCACCGAAGTAGCCATGCGCGATATTGCCCATCTTCTACGCACAGGACATCTTCAACAACTCAGCAACATCTTGAAGGATCCCGAAGCAAGCCCCAATGATCGATTTGTTGCATTGGATCTTTTACAGAATGCGAGCATTGCCGCTGGCGGCGTGTTGCCTATGTGTCAAGACACCGGCACAGCAATCGTGAAGGCAAAAAAAGGCCAGTTTGTGATGACGGGTGGTGGCGACGAAGAGGCAATTGCACGTGGTGTGTACAACACATATCTCACCAGCAATCTTCGCTACAGCCAAATGGCCCCACTCAACATGTACGACGAAAAGAACACCGGCAACAACCTTCCTGCAGAAATCAAAATTGCAGCAACCGACGGTGATGCTTACAAGTTCTTGTTTATGGCAAAGGGTGGCGGATCAGCCAACAAGAGCTACCTGTTTCAAGAGACCAAAGCATTGTTGAACGAAAAGGCTTTATTGCCGTGGGTGTTCGAAAAAATGATCACCTTAGGCACAGCCGCATGCCCGCCGTATCACTTGGCGATTGTGATCGGTGGAACTTCTGCCGAACAAGCAGTAGAAACTGCAAAACTTGCAAGCGCCCGCTATCTAGATTCTCTACCCACCCAAGGCAGTGAGTTAGGTCATGGTTTCCGTGACCTTGATCTTGAGCAAAAAATTCTCAAACTCTCCCAAGAAACTGGAATCGGTGCACAGTTCGGTGGCAAATACTTCTGTCACGACGTTCGTGTTGTTCGCCTTCCGCGTCACGGTGCAAGTTGCCCGGTGTCATTTGCTGTCTCGTGTAGCGCCGACCGACAAGCACTGGGGAAAATCACCAAAGACGGCATCTTCCTCGAAGCCCTGGAAACAGACCCGGCACGTTTCTTACCTGAAGTAACTACCGATGATCTCAGTAGCGAGGTTGTACATATTGATCTCACTCAACCAATGGACCAGATTCGTGCAACACTCACGAAGTACCCAGTCAAGACACGAGTGATGTTGACAGGACCGATGGTTGTTGCTCGTGACATCGCTCACGCAAAACTCAAAGAGCGTTTAGATTCTGGGGCAGGCTTACCTCAATACTTAAAGGATCACTGCGTCTATTACGCAGGTCCTGCAAAAACTCCCGAAGGCATGGCTTCTGGTTCGTTTGGGCCCACTACAGCAGGACGTATGGATAGCTACGTGGAAGATTTCCAAGCAGCTGGCGGTTCGTTCATCATGTTGGCTAAGGGCAATAGATCGCGCCAAGTCACCGAAGCGTGCAAAGCGCACGGTGGGTTCTATTTAGGTTCGATTGGCGGACCTGCAGCTCGACTTGCACAAGATTGCATCACAAAAGTTGAAGTGCTGGAATACCCAGAACTTGGCATGGAAGCTGTATGGAAGATTGAAGTACAAGATTTCCCTGCCTTCATCGTGGTGGACGACAAAGGCAATGACTTTTTTGACCAGGTAGGCCGCGGTGGCACACCTGTTCAGTTGCACTAGTTAACACACTGTAATGAGTCGGCGTGCTACTCGCTGACGAAGCCAGCCCAGTTACCCATGTACCCAATGAACACGTCGCTGAGACCTTCGCTGCGTAATGCATCTCTAGATACAGGTAGCGCACGCATTTCAAATTGTGGGTTCTTTGCAGTCTGATTCGGAAAATCGTGGTTGGTGATTGCCGCACGACCTACAGCCACAATGTCGGCACCTGCATCAATGGCGCGTTGCATGTCTTGTGCGTTGTACATCTTTCCTGCCACTGCAAGACGAGTGTTCCCGCGCTCCAAATTGGCAAAAATGTCAATCAATCTTTGATCTTCGAAACCTTCATCTGCACCGGCTTTAAACACATCCCACAACGACATATCAATCATGTCCACTTTGCCCGTATCCACAAGGCGGCCATAAATCTCGATGATTTCTGCAGTCTTCATTCCAAATCTTTCGGGAGAAAGACGAATGCCTACATGAAAATTCTCACCGCAACGCGCGTTAATGCCATCAATGATGGAAAAGATCACCCGTGATCGATTTTCCAGAGATCCGCCATATTGATCGTTGCGCTGATTCAATTCACCGTTGAGAAATTGGCATAACAAATAGTCATGTGCACCATGGAGTTCAATTCCTTCGAACCCGGCTTTTTCTACGCGGACCGCAGAAGAGATAAAAGCTTCAATGACTTCTTCCACTTCCCCAGTGGTCATCTCCCGCGCACCAAGTTTTTCATCCTTCCCAGAACTCAACGGCTCCTGATGGATAAGTTCTGCTGGCGAACGGCGACCAGCGTGGTGCAACTGCACAATCGCCAGTGAGTCTTGCAACGTAATACCTTTGGCCAACCGTGAGAGTCCGTCGAGATGACTGTCGTCGAAACTTCCTAGTTGGCCGGCAAAGCCTTGGCCATTGGCAATCACATGCGAGGCACAGGTCATTGTTAAACCAAAACCACCTTGGGCACGCATCGTAAGCCACGTGTATTCGTCGTCAGACAAGGTGCCATCTACGTGGCTTTGTTGATTCGTCAACGGGGCCAGCATGAAACGGTTTTTCATGTCTCGACCTCGCGTAAATGACACGGAGTCAAACAAAGAGACCATGTTTACAAAAGACCCTTGATGGCAGCGCGAGTGTCAGAGATTTCGTCTGGCGTTGCACCAAACTCCACTGCAGCAAAATCAGTGACTCCAATGTCAGCCAATGCGCCAACACGGTCTTGTACTTCTGCAATCGAACCCATGATGGCAATATCTGCCGGTCCCGCTGCACCTTCTTTATCCAACATCGCTCTGTAGCTAGGCAATGTTCCATACACAGCGAATACCTTGGCTGCGCGCTCAGCGGCAGCGGCCTTGTCATTGGTGACACATACTGGCAATGCGGCAATGACACGCGGCGTAGGTCGACCAAACTCTTCGGCAGCACGATTGATAGTGGGAATGGTGTGGCTGGACAGCGTTGCTGGACCGGTACACCACGTCAATGTGCCATCAGCCATGGCAGCAGTGACCCGCAACATTTGCTCTCCCAGTGCTGCTACCACAACACCAAAACCATTTGATCCCTTTGCAGAAATACCGCCATGAACGTTGTATGTCTCGCCTGCAAAACTGGCGGGCTCATTTCGCGACAATGGCATCAACACACTGAGATATTCCCTCAAGTGGCGTACTGGTTTTTCATACGACATGCCAAGCATGCTCTCGATCACAATTTTGTGACTCAGACCAATACCCAAGGTGAGGCGATTCTGTGATGCTGCCGCCACTGTGTGGCATTGCTGAGCAATGGCATGAGGGTGACGCGGGTAGGTAGGAACAACTGAGGTGCCTAGTTCAATGCGAGGGACTTCGCGCCCCACAATGGCAAGGGTGGTCAAAGCGTCGTGTCCAAAAATGTTGGGCGCCCAAAAACTCGCAAACCCATCTTTTTCGGCTTGACGAGCCTCGTTGACAACATCATCGATTGTTCCGTCATTAACGGTCCCACTGAAAATTCCATACTTCATGGGAATTGACCGTATCAGGACACCCCCGCTGGCAATGAGTTCACCGAAGAGTTAAGACAAGCCCACCAATTCCAGCCATTCTCGGCTGAAATAATCCACCTGGCCATCAGGCATCAACAACACTTTGGTGGGTTTGAGTCGCTCTACAAACTCCACATCATGGCTCACCATAATGATGGTCCCTTTCCACGATTCAAGAGCGGCTGCTACCGACTCACGACTATGTGGATCTAAGTTATTCGTTGGTTCATCGAGAAGGAGCACGTTGTTTCGCCCCACCATCAACATCGCAAGAGCGAGTTTGGTTTTTTCTCCTCCGGAAAGTGACCCTGACTCCTGAAAAACCTTTTCACCCTGAAGACCAAACATTCCCAGCAATGCACGCAACTGTGTTTCTGTTAATCCCGATCCTGACGGCAATTCACGACGCATATGCCAAATAAGAGACTGATAAGGGTCCAATGTGTCGTGTTCTTGGGCGAAGTAGCCCACACTCACTTGGTAGCCCCACGTAAAGTCGCCGATAGTTGCAGTTGTCTGGCCAGCGAGAATTCTCAACAACGATGTTTTTCCTGCACCATTTAATCCCAACACCAACAAGCGCTCACCACGACCTACATCGAAAGTGACATCTTCAAATACCGATGGACCTCCATAGCCCTTACTTAGTCCCTTGGTTTCAATCACTGTGACGCCGCTTTGAGGAGGATCGGGAAACTTCACATTCAACACGCGGTCTTTTTTTCGCGCAGTGGTTCCACCAGATTCAATTCGAGCAATGCGTTTTTCGATGCTGTGTGCCATGGTGGCCTTGGAAGCCTTTGCACCAAAACGGTCCACTACTTCTTGCAAACGAGCTACTTCTTTGGCCTGCATCGATGCCTTTTTCTCTGCTCGCGCTTCATCTTCGGCACGTGATCTCTTGTATTGGCTATACGTGCCGCGATACTCAAACACCGCCCCAACATCATCTTCATCTGGACGATCGAGATGCAACACACGCGTGATTGCTTCATCTAGCAATTCCAAGTCGTGGCTAATAACAAGAAGAGCGCCTTTGTAGTTACGCAAAAAGTTTAAAAGCCATGTTTTTGCATCAAGGTCTAAGTGGTTTGTCGGTTCATCAA
>JAUMDU010000079.1:0-2424 GCA_032121425.1 Ilumatobacteraceae bacterium
AGGGCAACTCATTCTTTACAGCGCACAACAATCCGGGGGCACGATTGGTGGATCCATTGCACCTACGTCATGGGGCCCTGCTGGAGAAACCAATGAAGGGCGAGCCCTCATACTTCGATTCATTGCGGTATGCGCCTTAGCGTTTTTTGCATGGATTACAGAACGTATTTTCAATGAATCCACAATTGTTCTCAGTACTGCGTTACTGGCATTCACAATTTTGACATTTGGATTTGATCGCGCATCGGGACGTGCAGTCATTCTTGGCATCGTCATTGCAGTCATTCATATGGGATTGGTTGCATTATGGGTGGGCAGCATCTCTCTCGTGTGGCGTGTGATCTTGCATGGTCCTGGCGATGTTGACCTTGTGCATGCATTACGCGGTTGGTATCGCATAGCCACTCCAGTCAGTGTTGGCATCATCATCACTGGCGCCATTCAGGTCTGGCGCATTGATGGCATCAGTTTGATTAATAGTGGCCATGGACGAGTTGTATTGCTGAAGACTGCACTTGTTGTTGTGATGCTTTTTGTAAATGCAGCAGTACGACAGTTTGTTCTGGTGGGTATGCGTCGGGCTAAGTCACTCAACCAAAAAGTTGTCTACAGATTGAAACGACCCGTCGGTGTGGAATTATCGCTGAGCATTGTTGTGTTGGCTGCATCCACTTGGTTGTTATCAATGAGGCCGCCCTACATTTTGTTGCCCGATGTTGGACCACGAGTGGAGTACGCAATTGTTCAAGACCTTGAGGGTCCCGACAAGTTCACAGTGCGCCTCTCCATCACGCCAGGCAATGTGGGTGACAATAAAGTGTTGGTAGAGCTCTTTGGTCCATCGCGTATCCAGAACTTTGTGATGACCTTTACGCCTGAAAATCCGAATTTCGCTGGATACACCCTCAACGTTCCGCTCACTCGACCAGGCGCGGCTCTCATTACCGAAGCCATGGGCATGCGCTTTTTGGCTCCAGGGCTCTGGAACGTGACCGTTACCGGAGTGAGCACTATTGGCGAGCTCACCCCGTTGACTGCTCAGTTCATCATCGCTGACGGCACCACCGTCACCACGGTGCCCAAGCAAGGCCTCACCACAGTGACCACCGTCGCGCCCCCTGTATCGACAACGCTGCCAGGAACCACAATTGCCCCCGCAAGCACCACAATTCCTGCGTCTTCCAGCACCACCACCACAACAACGCCCAGCGGCAGCTGAACCAATGGGCGCTTGACCCCTTATCGGCACTAGCGTTTCATACGTGACTGATACCGCCGGTGCCTCCATGCAGGACAAAATCAACGACCTCCACCAACGACAGGAACAAGCCCGCAATGCTGGCAGCCCACGGTCGGTGGAACGCCACCAGTCAAAAGGAAAGCTGCTTGCCCGAGAGCGCATCGAGTACTTGTGTGACCCAGGCTCATTTCACGAACTCGACATGTTGGCTCGCCACCGCGCCCAAGCCGCAGGCCTTGAAGAGCGCCCTTACACAGACGGTGTGATCACTGGTTGGGGCACCATCGAGGGCCGCAAAGTTTTCTTATTCTCCCAAGACTTCACCGTGTTTGGTGGAGCACTTGGTGAAGTGTTCGCAGAGAAAATTCACAAACTGATGGATCTTGCACTCAAAGTAGGAGCACCTGTTGTGGGACTCAACGATGGTGCAGGCGCACGTATTCAAGAAGGCGTGGTATCACTTGCTTCCTACGGTGGAATCTTCTACCGCAACGTGCAATCTTCGGGCGTCATCCCGCAGATTTCTGTGATCTTGGGACCATGTGCAGGTGGTGCTGTGTATTCACCTGCAATGACGGACTTTATTTTCATGGTGCGCGAATCCAGCCACATGTTCATCACCGGACCCGATGTGGTGAAGACCGTGACTGGCGAAGACGTGACATTGGAAGAACTCGGTGGCGCAATGAGCCATGCTTCTAAGAGCGGTGTTGCAACGTTTGTTGCTGCAGATGAAAAGGCATGTCTTGATGATGTGCGCTTCTTGTTGTCGTTCCTTCCACAAAACAATTTGGAAGAAGCACCGTCTGAAGAACCCACAGATGACCCCGAGCGTTCCTGTGATGCGTTGCGCGACATTTTGCCTGTCTCGCCCAACCAGCCCTACGACATGAAGAAAGTAATTCGTGAAGTTGTCGATAACGGCGAATACTTTGAATACTTCCAACATTGGGCGACCAGCATCACGTGTGGTTTTGCTCGACTTGACGGCATGACCGTGGGAATTGTGGGCAACCAACCCATGGCATTTGCAGGTGTTCTCGATATTGAATCCAGCGAAAAAGCTGCGCGTTTCGTGCGCACATGCGATGCATTCAATATTCCACTTGTCACTTTTGTGGACGTACCTGGATTCCTGCCTGGTGTGAACCAAGAGCATGAAGGCATCATCCGCCACGGTGCAA
>JAUMDU010000080.1:0-25129 GCA_032121425.1 Ilumatobacteraceae bacterium
CACCATCGACATACACCTCGGTTAATTCCAAGGGGGTATACGGAGGCAAACCACACATTGCAGCCAATTCAATATCTTCAATGAGATCTGCTTCTGACAACGAAAACTGTGCAGCCATGTCGGAGATCTTCACCTTCTCGCGTTTCATCAACCATGGCAACATCACCAAAAGTCCCTTGACGCGATCCTCTGCACTGCGTGGTCCTCTCTTGCTACTCATCACCGACCCCCCGCCATTTCTTGCAATCGTCCAATCACTCGTGCACGCACCGGTGCAGGAGAAACAACTTCAGCCCTATCCACCATCGCAAATAGCCATGACTCAAATGCCGCGACATTGCCACACGCCACTTCCACATCAACTGATCCATCGCTGCGGCGAGCCACCAACGCTTCCTCGCCCAGTTCGCGCAACACTGCCGGAGCAACACGATGATCTAATCGCACAATCGCCATTTCATTTCCACCGTCTGAGAATTCTTTTGCGTCTCTCATGTAGGCAGTTGCCAGATCAAAATCCTCAGGCCGCACGAAGGAGTCACTCTCACCTGCTGTGACATCGCCTTCAATGCGATCAATGCGAAATGTAACTTGCTCCTGACGAGTGGTATCAAATCCGATGAGATACCAAAACCCATTGCGCGCCAAAATTCCGTAGGGATGCACGAGACGAGTCTTGGCACGGTATTGAAAAGTGAGAGGTCGCAATGACGACACTGACTCCCACACCACAGGAAGAAGCTGAGAACCCACTGCAACGTTGACAGCAGTAGGTGCTTCTGCACCAGTGATTTCACCGCCCAACCATTGCACTGCTTGCTTGCCCCAGGTTGTGCCAATCTGCACCATTGCAGCAGCTTGCTGCAATGCAGCCATCTCATCGGAAGTTAAACCAAAGTCAATGAGGGAATAACCCGAACGATCAATCGAATAGGCAGTCTTCCCAGCATCTGAACCAGCCAAAATTCTCATTGTGATGGGTACTCCCAATTTGCGCAATGACTTCTTGTCACGCTCAAACGAAGTACGTCGTGCCTCGGAATTCTCTGGGTACTGACCACGCATCTTGTTTGCAATATCTTCAAGTGTGAGCGGTGCATTCGACTCGCTCAACAGTGCAACTAGATTCAGCATTCTCTCGGTTGCTGTTACCGATGTTTTCTTGCCCGCCATCTCCGACACGATAGACGGCGTCACAGCATTTCAGTTGACTAGCGTCGTTTTTTTTCTAGGAACCATTTCATTAATGGGTGTGTCAAGGTTTGCGATGAGTGCACCACTCCCTGCGACATGGAATCAGCAGCATCGACCGCTAATTCCTTGCCTAATTCCACGCCAAATTGATCAAAACTATTGACGCCCATAAGCCAACCTTGAACGGCAACCGAATGTTCATACATGGATATCAAAGAACCCATAAGACGCGGTGTTAACTCTTCGAGCATCAGAACAGAACTTGGGCGATTTCCAGGAAAATCACGATGTGATGACACACCCTTGCGACCTGCAGCTAAGGCCTCTGATTGAGCAAACATATTGGCAATCAACAATTCATGGGCACGCGTATCTTGCCCCATGGGTGCCAATGACGACACGAATTCAACGGGTACTACTTGAGTACCTTGGTGCAACATTTGAAAGAACGCGTGTTGTCCATTTGTGCCCGGTTCACCCCACACCACCGGACTCGTTGCATGGTGCACAACTTGCCCATCCATAGCGACGCCTTTTCCATTGCTCTCCATCACAAGCTGTTGTAAGAACGCCGGCAAACGTCCCAGATCATGGCTGTAAGGAACAACCGCGACGGTGGGAAATTGATGAACTACCGAATTCATGAACCACAACGCACCATGCAACACAGGCAGATTTTTCGCCAATGGAGTCTGTGCAGCGTGGTTATCCATCTCTGCCATGCCATGAAGAAATTCTTGAAAAGCTTTTTCGCCCACTGCCACCATCACAGGAAGACCAATCACAGACGAGACAGAAAAACGACCACCGACCCAATCGAAAAATTCAAGACATCGATGCGGCGCAATACCCCAGGCCAATGCCGCATCGCGTTGTGCAGTTGCAGCAACAAAACGGTCTTGCCATTTCACTCCCGCATTGTTCAACCACGTGCGAGCTCGCTCTGCATTGTGCATAGTTTCCAATGTGGTGAAAGTCTTGGAAGAGACCACGATGACGGTTCGCTGTGGATCAAGTCCTGCGATTGCCATATCGAAATCAGCGGGATCGACATTGGAGACAAACCGCACGATCGGACCGTCACAAAATCTCCGCAAAGCCTTGACCAACATTTGTGGCCCTAAGTCACTACCACCAATGCCAATGTTGATCACTGCATCAACAGAATCATCCCGTCGAATATCTTCAGCAAGAGAAAAAGCAACACGAAGTTGCTCATCTGCCAACTCAAGTTCGCTTTGTGCTTCACCAGTTTTACGAAATGCCACATGCAACACCGCTCGTTGCTCGGTGACATTTAAGATCTCACCTGCATACATCTGTTGAAACTTGCCAACTACATCAACGCCAGCTAATTCCTGAAGCAATTCATCCCACATGGGCTTGTCAATACGCTGCCGACTGAAGTCGGCATGAATACCGCAGGCATCCAAAGTAAGCCAATCAGCACGTGATGAATCTTGGGAAAACAGCTCTTCAATGGTTTTCATCTGCATTGAGAGAGATCGCATGCGTGTTAGCGAATCAGTGTTCACCAGATACAACCTAGTACCGACTTGATGGATTGCTCATCCAATCTATGCATGCAGCGATGCGCGAATCAGGCGAAGAAACGCATCTCCAGCATCGCGGTGACGTTGTTGTTCTCCACGCGCACTCATGCGCCCAAGCCCAGCCAATACGGACCCCACTAAGTCGGCAAAGCCATTGACACTGGCTCCCTGTAAAACCATTTCGCTTTGCTCCGAGGAGTCGATGAGATCAACTAATTTCCGACGAAAGTCAGCACCAATTGCGTCAGTGCCTTGGGAGACTTCGGGGTGCTTTTGCACCACTGCCGAGATACCGGCGATAAACCCCACTATTGAAGGTGCATTCACGCCAAGAGCGCCAATCTCTGCAAACAATGCAGTGAGTCGACGCTCCAAAAGAAGATCTGTTTTTTTTGCGCGTTCAAATACTTCGGCTAGGTCAACTGAAATTGATTCACACACTGCCACATACATTTCTGCCTTTGATGGGAAGTAGTGATAAAGAGCAGTCGTAGAGATGCCAGCATTGCTCGCAATGTGTTTGTTGGTGGTTCCTTCAAATCCCTCTGCAGCAAAACACTCTCGTGCGCACACAACAATGCGATCACGGGTGTCTGTTGAATCAGTATCTGCTGGTCTACCTAGGCGACGTCCACTCATCGCAGCACATCTACAATCAGACGTTGCTCAGGGAAAAGCAATGACTATCGAGGCTTTGCGTAGTACAAGGCCCACCCGAGAGGGGCAATTGCTGCTGCCAGCAACGCCTTAATCACATCACCTGCAAGAAACGGCGCAACACCAAGACCAATTGCGTTTTTTTCTCCTGTTGCAACAGGAATGTTGAGTCGGTAAGCCAACCACAAAGATCCGCAAATGTAGATCACCCCAGAAGCAAGGAAGAGACTCGACAATGAAGTGAGATAGTTGCGATCATTGCGCTTGTCAGCAAACCATCCCACTATTCCAGCTGCAAGCACGAATCCCACGAAGTAACCAAAGGTCGTACCTGTTGCATAATCCCAGCCCCCGTTACCTGATTGGTAAAACGGTAGGCCGACTGCTCCGAGGAGCCAATACAACACTTGGCTTGACATTGCACGACGAAGACCCAAAACCCCACCGACTGTGAGCACTGCAAATGTTTGCCCAGTGAGCGGTACTGGCGTGAAACCTAAGTACAGAACTACTTGGGCGCTCAATGCCGTGAACAATGCTCCACCCAGAACCAACACCGCGTCACGAACACGGGTTTTTTCCATGACACGGGGAAATGTCACAAGATCAGACAGAACAATAGGTGCAGTAGTTGTCATAGATGCGAGGCTACTACCGTGGAGAGATATGAACGAAGTGCACGCTGACGAATCCCCCACCCTTCCGTGGCGTCACAGTGCCCTCAATGTGGTTCTTGCGCTCATACTGGCCGCCGGCATAGGTGCACTGGGGGGCTATTTTGCGGGAGGTTCCTCGTCGGAGACTGCCCATAACAACGTGGACACTGGGTTCTTGCAAGACATGCGTATCCATCATGAACAAGCAGTGGTGATGGCAACCGTTTACCTAGGTGCTGCACCTAATGGAAATTCCACCTTGCGCACAATTGCACGAGGAATCCTTTTGGAACAGCAAATGGAGACCGGCCGAATGGTTCAGCTTCTGCGCATTTTCAAAGCTGCAGAGACCAATGAATCAGATCAAGTGATGGGCTGGATGGGAACACCTATCCCCCTGTCACGTATGCCTGGATACGCCACTGATGCCGAGTTGGAAAAGTTGTATCAATCGCGCGACGCCCAAGCCGACGAAGTGTTCATATCTCTGATGATTGCCCACCATAAAGGTGGAATACACATGGCTGAATACACCGTAGAGAACGGCAAGAACAAAGAAGTTGTTGCCTTTGCTGAGCTCATTGTCGAGTCACAGTCATCGGAAATCGGAGAACTCACCAGGTTGCAATCGCAATGACACCCATGATGGTCATTGCCGCAATTGACATAGGCACAAATAGCACTCACATGGTGGTGGCACGAATAACACCTTCCGGGTTTGAAGTCATCACTCGTGAAAAAAGCCAAACGCGCCTTGGTGAAGGTGGCGGAGACATGAAAGAGCTCAGCAATGCCGCAATGAATCGCGGCATCACAGCGCTGTGCCACATGAAGAAGATTGCAGATGTGCATTCTGCCCATGTTGTTGCTGTAGCCACAAGCGCGGTACGCGAGGCGAACAACGCTGAAGAATTCGTTTCACGAGCTCGAAAAGAAGCAGGCATTGATGTCGAGATCATTTCAGGCTTAGAGGAAGCACGACTCATTCACTCTGCCGTTCTTCGTGCTCTACCTCTGGCAGGAATTGAATCCTTACTCATTGACATCGGCGGAGGCTCTACCGAAGTGGTGGTGTTTACATCTACAACAGAACATTTTGCGCGCAGTTTCAAACTTGGTTCAGTTCGTTTAACTCATCGCTTTTTTCCAAACCCTCAAGCATCAAAATCACAACTATTAGAAGCACGCCAGTTCACTGCTTCTTCTATTGAGCCGGCAAGAAAGGCATTACGACGCCGCAATCCGCAAAAAGCAATCGTGACCTCTGGTACTGGAGAGACTTTGGCACGTATGTGTTCGTTACTTGCTTCAGGAGAGGGTCCACGTTCCATGAACGGCGCAACCTTCACCCGTCAGCAACTACAGACAGTTCTTCGCACAATTGCAGATGCGCCAGACGTTGCGGCACGAAGTGAAATTCCCGGGATTGACTCGACTCGAGCAGACATCATTTTGGCCGGCGCCATCATCTTGGAAGAACTTGCTGCCGCACTAGATATTTCCGAATTCACATATTGTGATTTTGCGTTGCGAGAAGGACTTCTCTTCAACGAAATGACACGCCTGTCTCCTGGTGGAGTCGACGACATACGCCACGTTGCTTTAGCAAGTGCCACCAAACTTGCGATGCGATGCGATGACGACTTCTCCCACGCTCAATCAGTTGCACGATTGGCATGCACATTATTTGATCAGCTCTCTGAGCATTTTGAACTGGAGCAAAACGATCGCCTCTATTTAGAGACCGCATCACTATTGGCCAACGTGGGCATCACTGTGTCTCACGCAAAGCATCACCTGCACTCCTACTACATCATCCGTCACGCTGATCTGCTTGGACTCACAGACGATGAAATTGAAATAATTGCCCAAATCGCTCGCTATCACCGCAAAGGTGAGCCAAAAACGAGCCATGAACCATTCGGGGCTCTTTCAACCCATGATCAAAACCGAATTCGTTTACTTTCTTCAATTCTTCGTGTGGCAATCGGGCTAGACCGAACACACGATGGACGAATTGAACATGTTCAAGTGGGCGTACAAAAAAATGACATCACGATCACTATTTCTTCATCACAGAAAACAGATATTGATCTCAACGTGTACGCAGCAAATGAGCGCACCTCACTCCTCGGTGAAGTCTTTGATCACAAAGTCACGGTTGTAGGAAATTAACTTCCCTCCGCAACACCGATTTACTCGACGCCGGTACCCGACCCAACAACTGTTGCCGGCACTGTGGGCGGTGACGTACCTGTTGGTCGCCTAGGAACCGTCGCACGAGGAACACTTGTTGCCGGAATCGTGGTTGATGTTGACGATGTCGTGGTTGTGTAGTTCGGATCAGGCCTATCCCATGGTGGTGGCTGGGAACCGTAATCTTCAGGTTCCTTCACTCCATCAAAGACATACACGCGATCGTTGTACTGCACCAATGAAGGAAAGTACTCAGAAATAAAGATAGGAATTCTCACGCAGCCGTGAGATGCAGGCTCTTTAGGAACCGTCATTGCACCATGAACAGCAATTCCGTAGTTGAAGTACACAGGGTTCCACATAGTGCCAAGCTTGCTTTCACGCAAGCCCACTCGACGACTGTAGAAATAGTAGATACCACCAGGGGTTACAGATTCACCACACCAACCTTCTTTGATGGGTTCGGTACCGGTCTCATTGCCTTCTTCGCCTGGGTCAATGATTACCTCTTCACACCATGTCACTCCTGTACCTGTGGACACATGAGTGACTAACAACAACTCAGTTCCTTTATAGACAGTCATGACCTGTTCGGGCAGGTACACCTCCACATGATTTGGTGAGCCTGGCTGACGACGGGGCGCAATTTGCACGTCACCGCGCATTGA
Source organism: Ilumatobacteraceae bacterium (assembly GCA_032121425.1). Classification (GTDB taxonomy): domain Bacteria; phylum Actinomycetota; class Acidimicrobiia; order Acidimicrobiales; family Ilumatobacteraceae; genus UBA2093. The sequence goes on from JAUMDU010000080.1 coordinate 6,925, forward strand.
ATCCCATAACACCGGTGTCACAAAATCCACGACAGTGTCACGACTCATACCCACTACCAGTGTTTGAAACGCCCAGACCGCCATCATGGTGTTTCCGCCATACACGCCATCAATCGGGCCTGGATCAAACTTCAAATCTTTCAGACGTTGTTGAATGCGGCGCACGTCTTCGCCTTTTGCACCCAAACGTATGACGCGATCAAGAGGGATGCATGTGATCGACGAGCCATCTGAACAGACTCCAGGAGGAAGCGTGGTCGTCGTCGTGGGAGACGTAGCAGTGTTTTCCCGAGCAACTACAACTCCGCCTAGGACGGTGGCAAAAACAGCAGCCGCCACCATTGCCGGCCGCCAATGAATCCACCAAGGAAGGTGGACCTGATGAAATTCATCGCCAATTTCCTGTGGAGGGACAGGCTCACTCATTTCGGGGTCGAATGGCTCGCTCACGAATATGGAACGCTACCAACGCACACCCAGCAAGTGGCGTCGGGTCAGCGAACCTTGGATATTTGACGGATTTCACGCCTTAAAGTGCGGGCTTCTCGCAGAATTTTGAAAATGACAGAGGGAGAACTCAAGGTCGAGACCCCACGGGTGCGGGGGAAATAATCCACACCAAATTGAATAACCGAGAATCCGTATTTTTGTGCCTTGACGACCAATTCAGCATCAATGAAGGAACCTTCGCTCTTCAGTGAAACATGTTCAAAAATTCTTGATCGGCACAACTTGAACGCAAAGTTGATATCACGCATACGTACACCAAACAAAATACGCACCATCATGTTGTAGAAAAACGAGTACACGGTGCGCACATATCCCTCACCCGTGCGATCAAATCGATAGGCGCTCACGACGTCAGCATCGTAATAACGCAACAGACGCATAGCTTTATGCACATCGTGCATGTCGAATGGAAGATCAGCATCGGTATACAGCACCACATCTCCTGTGGCTGCGGCAAAGCCCGACTTCATCGACCCACCGAGTTTTCGATTCTCTGGATGTTGAACGAGAATCACTCGAGGATCATCTTTGGCAATTCGTGCCGCAATGACAGCCGTGTCGTCAGTGGATGCATCGTCGATAATGATGATCTCATAATCGGCGATGTCGCGAGACGACATTAAGTCTTCGCATTCTTCGCGAGCTGCTTCAACGGCGCGCTCGATGTAGTCCTGTTCGTTCCACATGGGGAAAAACACCGACAACTTATGAAATGCGGCGGTTTCCATCAATGCCAAAGGTTAGTGCCGATAATTGCCCGTCTCCTCATAAAAATATGTACCGTGAAGAACGTGGAATTCGCTCCCCCCAACGTGCAAGAAACACCCCAAGTGGCGCCAACGAATGGATGGCGCACTGTTTCTTTCATTTCATGGATTGCCGTACTCGCAGCTTTGATTGCAGTTGCAATAAGTAGCCGAACCATTGGCAGACCGGTGTGGTGGCTAGGAAGCCGTTTTCATCCGGCCCCGGCCATATTTATGCTTGTCCCGCTGAGTGTGATAGTGACTCCACTCGTTGCCACATGGCGCGCACCCGAGATCATGGTGCGCACCAGCGTTATTTGTTCGCTATTACTTGCTGGCACCGCCATACCCGACATAGCTACTTCCCCTGCTACTGCATTGGGCGTTTTTGTTGTGGCACTAGCCAGCTTTTTGTCGTCTATTGCCCAAGTGATGGTCGCGCGCAAGTACCGTTAAGGGCATGTCAAAGGTCCTCACCGCCCTCCCGGTTTCTGAACGCGTCGGAATTGCATTTTCTGGAGGCCTGGATACATCGGCTGCTGTGGCATGGATGCGTGAAAAAGGAGCCATTCCTTGTGCCTACACCGCAGACCTTGGCCAACCCGACGAGACAGATCTAGATCAGATTCCCGACAAGGCACGGCAATACGGCGCTGAAATTGCTCGCCTGATTGACTGCCGTTCCGAACTAGTGCATGAGGGCCTCATTGCACTGCAGTGCGGTGCCTTCCATATCTCTACTGCAGGTAAGACCTACTTCAACACCACACCATTAGGCCGTGCGGTGACAGGGACTTTGCTTGTACGCGCCATGCAACAAGACGGCGTGGACATTTGGGGAGATGGCAGCACATATAAAGGCAACGACATTGAGCGGTTTTACCGTTACGGCTTGATGGTTAATCCTGCATTACGTATCTACAAGCCGTGGCTCGACCCCACTTTTGTTGACGAAATGGGTGGACGTACCGAGATGAGTGAATTTCTCACTGCTCGCAACTTGCCCTACAAGGCCTCTAAAGAAAAAGCGTATTCAACCGATGCCAATATTTGGGGAGCAACCCATGAGGCAAAGCTTTTGGAAGAACTCAACACGGGCATGGAAATTGTGGAACCCATTATGGGAATTGCACATTGGCGCGACGATGTACATGTTGTTGCCGAAGAAGTATCCATTCGATTCCACGAAGGATTTCCTGTTGCCATTAATGGCAAGGAGTTTTCTGATCAAGTGGCCCTTGTGCTGGAAGCCAACGCCATTGGCGGTCGTCACGGACTGGGCATGAGCGACCAAATTGAAAACAGAATTATCGAGGCAAAGAGTCGGGGAATTTATGAGTCTCCAGGACTTGCGTTACTCCACATTGCATATGAACGTCTTGTGTCTGGCATACATAACGAGGCAACCATGGAGAACTATCGCACCATGGGTCGGCGTTTGGGTCGACTGCTCTATGAGGGTCGCTGGTTCGATCCACAATCGTTGATGCTGCGCGAGCCACTCATGCGTTGGGTGGGAACTGCAATTACCGGTGAAGTCACTGTGCGATTACGCCGTGGCGACGACTACACCATTGTCAATACCGAGAGTCCTAACTTGACTTATGCGCCAGAGCGTCTCAGCATGGAGCGCGTAGATGACGCTGCATTCGGACCTCTTGATCGCATTGGTCAACTCACAATGCGCAACCTCGATATTGACGACAGTCGATCAAAGCTCGAGGTCTACCGCGCATCAGGAACACTTCCCAGCGGTGGTCTTTTGGCCATTGAAGACAACTCCTGACAAAGCCCTTTAATGAGCGCTGCACGTTGGGGCATTGTGGATGCAATGACGTGTTCTGAATCTCCGTGAGCCCCTCCACCAACGGCACCAAGCCCGTCAAGAGTTTCTACGCCCGCATCAGCGGTGAAGTTGCCATCTGACCCGCCACCTACAACGAGACCTTCGATATCACCTAAGTCAATGGAGCGAGCAACGTTGCGCGCTATCTCAAATAACGTCGCTGCAGCGTAGTGATGCATGGGAGGACGACCAATGCCGCCTTCAATTGCGAGACGTGCCTCGGGATGTTGCAATGTCAACGCAGCAAAGCCAGCTTCTACTCGGGGCTTTTCTTCAGGAATTGCGACACGTACATCCACGGCACATGTTGTCTGTGCAGGAATCACATTGTCCGCAGTGCCGGCCTGAGCAAGCGTGGGTGACACGGTGGTTCCCTTTTCCACATCTGACAGTGCGGCAATTTGTGGAAGTAATTGAGCAAGTTCCATCAATGAGTTCACACCTTTTTCTGGTTCTAAACCTGCATGAGATGCGCGACCTTCAATGGTCAGAAAAAAAGTTCCCGTGCCTTTTCGACCTACTTTAAGTGCGCCGCCATCTGCGCTTGGTTCTAGAACGAGCACTGCACCACACGCACGGGCTCTTTCAATCAACAGATCCTTAGACGCTTTCGAGCCGATCTCTTCATCGGCTGTTAATAAAATCTCAATGTGTGATGCATCGTCTAATGCGGCCACACCATGCAGTGCTTGCACGATGCCAGCCTTCATATCGAACACCCCTGGTCCACGAAGCACGTCATCAACATAGGAAAATGGAATTCGCTGCAAAGTACCCAATGGATGCACTGTGTCGTGATGGCCCAGGATTAACACTTTGGGCTCACCGCCACCACTCCAATGCACATGTGGACCTACAGGAGAATCAATAATGCGGGGAGCATGACCCAATAGACGCGTCATCATCTCGGACAAAAGTTGCGCCGATGCGTTGAGTCTCTCAATATCGCGAGATGGAGACTCTGATGTCACCAGCGTTGATACATCATCAATCATCGCCTCGAGACTGAAAGACACTGCGTTTCCCATATGCACATCGTGCCACGAATCAGCGCTCAAACACCGTCTCAATACGAGTTACATCGTCATCAAGCACCTCGGGTAAAGGAACAACGCCAATTCCTGGACCTTCAGGGATGCGTAACGAGCCGACCTGCATCTCAAAAGGCTCGGTGATATCGCGGAGGAAATAGCGATCCGACGCCGAGAGATCTGGGGTCATGGTGAAACCCGGCAACGATGCAAGCGCCAGACAAGAAGCTCGACCAATTCCTGTTTCCAACATTCCCCCCACCCATGCATCAACCCCGCGTTCACGCACAATGTCATGCATTGCAACTGCCTCGCCAATTCCACCTACTCGAGAAGGTTTGATGTTGACAACTGAGCATGCTCCAAGATCAAGCATGCGCAACAGATCGGTGCGAGATGAAATGGATTCATCCATACAAACCCGCAGACTTCCCTTGCGCGCCAGATCAATATGCGAACTGATGTCGTCATATGTAAACGGTTGTTCAATAAATTGAATGTTGAACTTGGCAAGTTGACTGAGATATTCAATGTGTTCAGAGGTGTAGGCACCATTTGCATCTACTTGAAGCACATAGTCATCATCTAACGCATCTCTTACTTGGCGCACTACTTCCATGTCGTGACCGGGAGAGATCTTTAACTTGATGCGGCGATACCCCTCGTTGCGGCGTTGCATACATTCAACTATTACTTCGTCAATAGTGTCGAAAATTCCCACAACAACTCCGGGAACAATGGTGTCCCGTGTGCCCCCGAGCAGGTTCTTGAGCGATGTGTGGCGAGCATGTGCGTGCACATCCCAGATAGCTGATTCCAAAGCGTGCTTTGCGAATGCAAACCCTTCCACGCTCCACCACGTATGAGGGTTCATTTCCTCGACTGTCACATCGTGAGAGGTCAAGTACGGAATGAGTTGCTCTCGCATCACACGCACGGACTCACCGTGAGATTCACCCACATAGTGCACCCCGGTGGGCGCGACGTTTTCTCCCCAACCTACAAATCCCCGTGAGTCGGTGATCTCTATAAGAGTTGCACTCCGAGACTGATGAATTCCATCTGAAGTACGCAATGGTGCAGAGAGTTCTACAGGCACAGTCACCAGTCGAATTCGATCTACTTGCACACACACAAGGATGACATGTGGCCAAGCCAATTCCTCAACTAAAAGTACATTCATCCACCAAAGTAAGGACTAATTCTCTTCTAGCCTTTACGGCTATGTCGCTAGGAATTCTCATCTGTGACGACCACGACATGGTGCGAGACGCACTTGCGAAAGTTCTCGATGATGTGGAGGACTTTCGCATCGTCACTACATGTTCATCTGTGGAAGAGACGATTACCCACTTTGAACAACACCCTAAAGACGTAGACGTTGCGGTGATCGATGTACGACTGCAAGACGGCCTTGGCCACGATGTGACGCACTGGATTAAGAATCATCTTCCTGATGTCAAAATCGTATTGTTGACATCTTTTATGGATGATGAGTTGCTCGTGGAGGCCTACACAAGCGGCGCAGATGCAATTGTTCTGAAGGGTTCACCCACAACAGAGCTGATCGAAGCAATCCGAGATGTGCAGGCCCATATTCGTCGCATTGATGCATCTGCCGCACGCGAAGCATCCACACGCCTTAGTCACAGTTCTCGACACAAACTTGTATTACTAGATCCAGTGGATCGCGAAATTGCTGACCTCATCGCAAAAGGGCTCACTGATCGTGAAATAGCCGCCTCAGTTCACTTTGGCCTACAAACCATCAAGAACCGAGTCTCCAAAATATTGACGACAGTGGGTGCAGCCAATCGCACGCAATTGGCGGTCATGGTGGCAACAGCCTCTATGGCTCCACAGGTCACCGAGTCATCAAATGACCTGTAAAGAGAACTTTCCGTCTTCTCTCTCATCGCAGCAGCACATCGAGACAATTCTCCGATCACTGCGTGACTATGTAGGAATTCATCGGGTCATCTTCGATGATGCGAACCGCATTGGCGACACAGAATTGGTGTGGTGGAACGATGAGTACGAATCGATTCGTGTAAAGCCCGTTGTCTATCGCCAATCAATAATGGCCACCTACCACGAGCCCCATGTTGCGCTGTCATTCGTACGCAAAGCTTGGGACAAAGGCCAGTGCCACCAGATTTTTGAACTTTCCGAAGAAACAGTGGATCGTTATCGCCCACCAGAAACCTTGGTGCGCATTGAGGTCACCTGGGTTCGCTTGGGAGATCTCATTTTGGAGATTGGATCTGACCTCAGTGAGATGACTCGATTGGAAATGGAACTCATTGCACAACGTGAGGCTTATTCTCAAGCAACCAGAGAAACTCTTCTCTCCATTGAACGCACACGAATTAGCCGTGATCTCCATGACTCCATAATTCAAAGTCTTTTTGCCATCAGTTTGAACTTGCGTGCACGCGACGACAAAGAATGGGCCATTGAATCTATTCACCAAGTCATTACTGAAATTCGCAGCACTATTTTTGAAATGGCGCCCACATCTCTACGACCACTCACAGAAACAATTGAAAGCATCGTTGCATTATTTGCAGGCGCATGGCTGACTCCACCAGTACTCACTCTCCACGTAGAAAGAGAACTGCCCAACGATCTCGAACTCGACGTAGAAAATGTTGTGAAAGAGTCTCTTTCTAATGCCGCACGACACGCTCGGGCAACCACCGTGACAGTTGATGTCCGTGTCACAACAACTCGTATTGACATCACAGTGCGAGACAATGGCATAGGTCCAAGTGGCAAGAAACGTCGTAAAGCGGGAATCACATCACTCGCACTTCGCGCAACTGACCGCGGCGGACAGTATTCATTGACAGAAGCAGAAAACGGCGGAACCGTTATGCAATGGACATGCCCTATCAACTAAGTCAGTTCAATAGCGCGTATATCGCAGCTCTGTGAGCAACAACTCTCACATTGACCCAGTACTTCAGTACTAGGCGCTAGGTACCGAATTTGGGTGACTTTTGTTGTGTGGGATGTTTTAGTTGAGACATGAAAAACAACACTCCCTCATTTGTTCGTCAACTAGCCCGATTGCTGCTCTCAGTCATCACATTGCTGGCAACAACAGCTGGAATAGTGGCAGCTTCCACAGGGGCCATGTTCACCGATACTTCCTCGGTGGATTTCGAAGTGTCTACCGGCTGGGTAGACATCACATCTGCAGATGGCACCTTGTTACCCCTGTCGAACCTGAAGCCTGGTGATGTGTTGTACCGCCCACTCAACTTCACAAACTCTGGCTCGCTTGACTTCATCTACGAAATCACCGCAGTGCGCCCCACAGGCGCAGGTGCCTCATTGATGGACGTCGTCGAAGTGGAGACATGGAGAGTAGACAATGCCACTGAGTGTGCAGCGTCACAGATGTCGGTAGCAACTCTCGTGAGCGCAACTGCCACCTTGAAAAATCTCAACACCGGAGAACAAGTACTGGAAACTGGCCAGTCTGAGACATTGTGCTTCAAACTCACATTGCCCGCAGGAACATCAAATACATCAGCTGGAAAAACAGCTTCTGTCTCGCTCACGATCGCGACATGGCAAGCATAGTTTCCACCAGATGGACTATGGTGCGCCGGTTCCTGATGGTGAGTTCATTCATCTTGGGAATCGGCGGATCCACCGTTGTTGCTCTTGGCTCATTACACACGGCCCGCTCACCACATGAACACATTGTGGTCATTGGCGGATCCATGGAGCCCGCGATCAGCGTGAAGGAGGTGATCACAGTCGACCCACAATTAATCCCCGCAGTGGGCGACGTGGTCACCTTCTTCCGCGAAGGTCAACTCATCACTCATCGAGTGACACACACATGGTCGGGAACTGACCCCTCAGGTCGAGTGCGGCAAATGTTCACCACACACGGCGATGCCAACGAGAAGCCTGACCCATGGACCGTGCTCGACGATGAGATTTTAGGAACCGTGGTTCCTACGTCGTCGCTTGTCTCTTTTGCCTCGCGGCTTTCAATGAGACCAGCGCTCTTGGCGGGGTTTATCTTGCCGATGCTGATCGGGCTCTTTGTTGAAGAAGTGCGACGACTGAGGAAATGGAAATTGTGCCCGGAGCGGGACTTGAACCCGCAAGATGTTGCCATCCGGGGGGTTTAAGCCCCCTGCGTCTGCCTGTTCCGCCATCCGGGCTGGAACCGTTTCAGGCTACGCGCCCGAACGGCACTCCACTGTCTAGATCTGGCTTGTCTCGATCTGAATCTGTTGCTGAAGAATCAGATGCCTGACGGCGAGCCGAGCTTGTTTCGACGGTGAACTGCAACATGGTGCGCCACAACTGCGTGCGGACACGATCGGCCTCTGGAGGCTCAAGACGATTGATATGGATTACACCTTCAATCATGTCTCCCACCGCTGCGGTGAAGGGTCGATCTGCGATGCGTACGGCCACGACACCACCTTGACCATCTCTGCCACGCCGAATACTGCGATTGATCCCCACGATTCTTGGAGGGCTGCGAAAACCCGGCACCACAAGATCTAGCTCTGCGGCACGCTGAGCCAAGACGCGTGCTGCGGCAGTGAATTTTGTTGTCGCAGAAGCACCCATGAACACATCTTGGCAAAAGGGTGTTGCATCGCTTCTAGGTGGTGACACTGCCGACACCTATTGTGATTGTTGACGTGGATATTGAACTGAACCCCCTGCAGCAAGCAATTATCGATGCCCTCGGCATACCTCCTGAATGGGAACCCCTCCCCTCACACGTCATTGAATCCATTGAAGAACAGCTCACCGACGCCCTTCAACCCATTGCCGGCTTGTTTACCGCCGAGGCGCCACTGCGGGTCAACAAGCATCACATCGCCACAGTGCATGGATGCGAAAAATTCCACATGTTGCAACGCGAGGCGCCATTTGCTTGGAACATCAACACTGTGCGCGGCACCATTGCACACAAGGGCATCGAACTGCTTGTGAATTGGCGTGACCCGGTTATTCCTGCAGAAATCGTCGACGCCGCCATTACAAGCGTGGCCGAGAATCCTCGTGAGAGTGCTTCTGGTTTTCTTATCTCTCTCACTGCACACGAAATGGCTGAACTTCGAGGCGCAGTTCTTGGTGCGGTCACAAACTTTATTGAATGCTTTCCCCCCATCAAAGCGCAATGGCGACCCATGGTGGAATATTCAGCGTCGTATTCATTATTCGATAACTCCGTGATCTTTTCATCACGTATGGATTTAGTTCTCGGCGGCCCAGGCAAAAAGGTCATTATCGATCTCAAGACAGGGCGCCTCACACCCACTCATCGAGATGACTTACGTTTTTATGCACTGGTGGAGTCTTTGCGTTCACGTCAAACACCGCGTCAGCTTGGTTCGTATTCTTTAGATGCGGCACGACTTGAAAGCGAAGACGTCACCGAGGGGTTGTTGCAATCTGCAGTACGTCGTACTGCTCATGGCACTCTTCTCATCGCTGATCTTGTTCTCAAAACTCGACAACCCGATATGCGCCCAGGTGCACAATGCCGTTGGTGCCCGATTGCTGAATCTTGCGAAGTGGGAGCGCGTTATCTTCGACAACTCAGTGGCGGAGAAGACTCAGACGACAACGAGTGATCTAGTCAGTCACCGATACATGTGGCGTCATCACGGCAAATGGCACTCCGAGACCCACGCCAGAACGCACAGTAGAAATTAATCGACCAGGTTGTGTGGCTTGTTTGGGCACAGAAGCGACATCGGGGCCACATTGGGCAGCCCATGTCTCCATGTTGTCCACACTGATTACCATGCCCCACAACGATGCGCCTGGCGTCGTGATGTGAGGTCCTGTCACTACTTCAATAATCGTGTTCGATAATTTGATAAAGCGCTGCACCACACCTTTGCCTGCATCACGTTCGCGGCGTACCTCTACACCTAGGTGTCGGCACAATGCATCACAGGTGCGATCAAGATTGTCGGTGTTCACCACCACGTGGTCAAGACCCGTGATTTTTTCAGTGCCACACGGCGACGATGAATCTCGCGTGTGCGACTCAGCAACAACAGTGGTTGCGATTCCATCGATATCGAATACTCCCGGATGCTCTGCGGCAATTGTCCAACCGGTAAGTCCGGGAGTCCCTTCGTGAATCTCGAGTGCAACATCTCCCAGATAACACGAAAATCCATCGAACTTCAGTCCGATGGATTCCCAAGATTTGGTCTGTCCTCCTGCATGAAGAGCGAGAAGGACGGCCACAAAGTTAAGGCTAGCCCCGACCCATGTTCGGACGCTTGCCGTGGTTGGCCTTGGAGCGGCGCATGCGCGCCTTGCGCTTTTTGGTCTTCTTCGACATAGGAGACGAGGTTATCGGGCAAACATCCCGGCTCCACGTGTGGGGCTATTGCTGGCGCCAGCGAGCTCGCCCATCGCTATATGGCTCGCCAGTGGTTCTGGTTTTTGCACAGACATACACCCTCGCCGAATACGTGCCAAGTGCGCCCTCGGGTGTGCAATATGCCCCAGGCCTAATGGTGGGTAAGACAGGTGTTTGATCACTTGGTGGAGGATCTTTGGGTGGTGTGGAGGAGGTACTACTGCGAGGAACCGTGGGCGGTGGATCATTTTGCGCCGGTGGACTCACTGGCCCTGCAGAATTCGACACCGTCCCCCACGGCGCAATAGTGGTGCCAGCACATTGTCCCTTCAACAGGTTCTTTAGTCGACCCCATTCACTGGAATCCATATTGAGACCCCACTGATATTTCACTGCAATCCAATCCGAGATATAGGTGCAGGTATAGGCAGTGCTCGGTGGAAGCCACTGAGACGGATCGCGGTCGCCCTTGGAACGGTTTACCCCACTTGTCACGGCAATGAGTGCTCGACCATCTGAGAGGTCGTTAGCAAATCGTTCCCGCTGCGACGGCGACCAAGCATGTGCACCTGAATCCCATGCTTCCTTCAGAGGAATGAGGTGATCAATATCGAGATCACTGGGGTCGGTATGAGCGCGCCCATCGAATAGAGACAACCAATCTCCTGCGATAACAGTGCATCCATATGGATCCACTTGAGCTCGTGATAAGGATTCAGCAATCAACACTTCTTCGCGCGTATTGCAGCGGTCACCATCTGCATCGGTCCAATGACGAAACAATTCACGCACATAACCATTGCCCACTTCATTTTCTTGCACAATACGTTCGAGAACAGATAGGGCCAATGTGTTGTTCGCGCCAACAGATGGGCTTTGGTTACCAGACGGACCAGATACATTCGGAGTGCTGCCAGTTGGCGACGTTGAGTCAGTTGATTCTGAACCTTTTGGAACAGAGCCATTGGAGTTTTGTCCATCTCCAAGAACACCAGAGCTGTCACCAGTCGGGTTGGACTCATCGTTCACCGAAGATGAATCAATAGGTGCACAACCCACCGCCACCACCAACGACAAAGCCGGAATCACCACAAGTGATGTCAATGATTTTTTCTGCATCCGAGCCATGTCCCTATGACATTAACAACACTAAAAAGAAAACTATTCGGCGGTTTTAAATGGGGTGACCCACTGCTCACCCCAACTGCCTAAGGCAGAAAACACAGGAAGTAGTGCTATTCCTTTATTGGTGAGGTGATATTCGTATCGCTTCGGTTTAGACGAATACAGCTGTTTAGCGACAACTTCATGTAGCACCAATGTGGTGAGACGATCAGTCAAAATATTGCGGGCAATGCCCAATGACCCTTGAAGTTCCTCGAAGCGATGCGCCCCGTTAGAGATGCCACACACAATCAAAGGCGTCCACCACTCACCTACTACTCCCAAAGCATCGGCCAGGCCGGTGTTGATGTGATCAAAGTTTTTTCGAGGCGCCATGCAGAACCCACCATAAATGATGGGTGTTTCATATTTGGGGAATTACACGGGTGCTATTTGGGTAAATAGCGCATCAATTTCAATAAAAATGCATTCGCCCGGGCACACATCGGCTGCTTGGACAACCGCAGCGATGTCTCTTTCAGCCACTTCCGCCAAAGACCCAGATCCGCCTGGATCATTAAGGGGCGCTCCCCGCTCTGCGACGTAGGCAATTCCGTCTTCCATTTGCACAAATACATCAGGGCAATGATCGACACACAACCCATCACCTGTACAGAGGTCTTGGTCTATCCATACACGCACAAAACCACGGTACCGCCAATGGCGCCTTAGCCTGTGCCCCATGACAACTGCCACCCCATCCGCTTCTCGCAGAGAACACAAATGGGCCCGAAAAACGGGGCTAATTGACGATCCTTACGCGTGGCTTCTCACACAGGACGATCCCGAAGTGATGTCATATCTGCACCAAGAAAACAGTTTTTCCGATGCCTGGTTTACCCAACAGGACACCAATGTGGAGGCAATCTTTCGCGAGATCAAAAGTCGCGTCAAAGAAGATGACAGCACATTCCCTGTGCTGCACAATGACTGGTGGTACTCATCTCGGACGCACACCGGACAGGCGTACGCCATCCACACTCGAGGAAAGACCCTCGACACTGCCTCTGAAAGCCTTCTCCTTGACGAAAACATCGAAGCTGAGGGACATTCGTACTTTTCTCTTTCCGCTTTTGAAGTTTCATATCAAAATCGCATGCTTGCATGGTCCAGCGATACCGACGGTGGAGAAAAATACACGCTTCGGGTGCGCAATCTCGAGACTGGCCAAGATCTCACCGACAACATTCCCAACACAACTTGGGGCGGTGTTGCATGGTCACGCGATGACACTTGGTTGTTCTACGTAGTGCCCGACGATGCGATGCGTCCATGGCAAGTGTGGCGCCACAAATTAGGTACTGCGACTCACAGCGATGTGTTGGTGTTCGAAGAAACCGATGAACGTTTCTTTGTAGGCATTGGATCAACCCGTTCGGGTAAGTGGATCACTATTGAAACTTCTAGTAAAACCTCAAGCGAAACATGGCTCATTGATTCATCTTCAATCGCCACAGACCCCATCTGTGTGGCGCCGCGTCGCAACAATGTGGAATACCAAGTGGATCATTGGGGTGACTCACTCGCCATTCTCACAAATCTTGATGCTCAGGACTTCCAGGTGATGCTTGCGGATGAGTCTTCGCCATCTCAATGGCGCACTTTCATTACTCACAGCCCCAGTGAACGCATCACTGGCTTTGATTGTTTTGAAGATTTTGCAATTCTGCAACGGTGGCAAAAAGGACAACAAGTCCTTGCAGTGGTAGATCGCACGGGTGCAATTTCCGACATTCACATCACAGATGAACCCCATGAAGCAGATCTTGATATCAATCCCAATTGGTCAAGCACTTCGGTGCGTGTGAGTTATCAATCACTCACAACCCCAGCAACGGTTGCTGCATTCCATATCGAGAGCACCACGCTCACCACTTTGAAGCGCACGGAAGTCTTAGAAGTTGACCTGTCTCACTATGTTTCACAAAGAGTGTGGGCCACAAGCCACGATGGAACGCTAGTGCCGGTTGATTATGTGCATCACCGCGACACCCCACTTGATGGATCTGCCCCCGCACTTATCTACGTGTACGGCGCATACGAAATCTCTACTCCACCGTGGTTCTCTATTGCACGGCTTTCACTTTTAGATCGCGGTTGGATTTGGGCATTGGCGCATCCACGTGGAGGTGGCGAAATGGGACGCCAGTGGTACGACGACGGCAAATTGCTGAACAAGAAAAACACCTTTGTGGACACAATTGCCTGCGCCACGCATCTTGGCGACACCAAGGTGTGTCACGACAGCAAGATAGTCATCCGTGGCGGCAGTGCCGGTGGACTGGCTGTAGGTGCATGCATCACTATGCATCCAGAAAGATTCGCAGGTGCAATTGCTGAAGTACCTTTTGTGGATGTCACCAACACCATGTGTGATCCTTCACTTCCACTCACTGTGACTGAATGGGAAGAATGGGGAGACCCCAGAGAAGAACCTTTCTTTTCCTATATTTCTAGTTACTCCCCCTACGACAACGTACGAGCCGTGAAATATCCCGACCTCTACATCACCGCTGGCATCAATGACCCGCGTGTGAGTTATCACGAACCAGCTAAGTGGGCAGCCAAGATTCGACATCTATCTCCTGAAAGCACTGTTGTGTTTAGATGCGAGATGGACTCAGGTCATGGTGGACCATCTGGCCGTTACGAACAATGGCGAGACGAAGCCAAAACTTTGAGTTTTGCTCTTGCAAGTATTAGCTCAACGCCGCGGCAATAAACAACACAGCCATTAATCCCAAGTTGCGCATGACGTCGCGAAAGGTGGGTGGCCGACGAGAACGTGAACCAAAACATGCGCACGGCACTTGCGATTTCGTCGCAATTTGTGCCACAAGAAATGCGGTGAATATCAGCAATAACAAGGTTGCGATACCAAGAACTAGCGCAGATGGGCTAAGAGCTATCAGAAGTGCTCCGACAACAAGCTCTGCAAATGGAAGCGTGACTACTACTACTGGCCATAGGTCTTGAGCTCGGGCATCATCGTTCCATTGGGTGCGATTCACCAATTTCATTGCACCAGCAACAGCTATCACCACACCCACGCAGGCTGCAAGCAGATGGGCAAGCATCAGAGTTAATCCGGCTTGTGAGCGTTGGTCACTTTGCCTCGAAAAAACACCATGGCATCATCGGCGCTCGGTGCATGTTCAAGACTTACAACCCGTCCAAGAACAAAGAAATGATCACCCGTAGTGATTTCAGATTCAATTTCACAATCAATTGAAGCAATAACACCATCTAATAACGGTTGACCTAACGGTGATTGTGACCAGTTAAGACCTGCAAATTTATCGTCGCCTTCTTTTGCAAATGTCCAACACAACTGTTCCTGGTCAGCACCAAGAACGTTCACACAGAACTTTCCCGACTCTTTAATTGCTGCCCATGAGCGTGACTGAATGCCTGGGAAAAAGCCAACAAGAGGCGGATCAAGCGACACTGATGCAAAAGATCCAATGGTGATTCCTACGGGGTGAGCTTCTTTATCGAATCCCGTAATCACCACAACCGGCGTGGGAACGTGTCCGAGTACAGCTCGAAAATAAGCAGAGTCAAAATCTGTGGTCACGCACCCACAGTAGACCAACGCTTAGGAAAGAACGATTGTCGTGCCTTCGCGCGCCACACATACCCCTGGACCATTAGGGCGAGACATGCGCACTGCATCAAGTTCACTGTCGGTCCTGTCAGGATCATGGTGATACAACGCAATGCGTCGTGCGCCGCAGGCTTGTCCAATATCTACTGCAAAAGTTGGAGTGCAATGACCCCAATGGCCTTTTACTGTGAATTCTTCATCGGTGTACTGCGAGTCGTGAATCAATAAGTCCACATCTTGGGCAAGTTCACGCACACCATCGGGAACGACAAAAGTGCCATCTGTGGGCTGTTGATGATCTGAGATATACGCAACTGATACATCGCCAAGCTCGATTCGATATCCCACCGTGGGACCAATATGTGGAACTGCGCGTGAACGGATTCGGTAATCGTCAATAGTGAAATCTGAATTGTCGAGATCATGAAATTCAAATTTTCCACGAAGGTCATGCAGACCTACAGGAAACGTAGGTTGACGAAACGCTTGAGTGACAGCGGATAGGAAACTTTGACCGTCGTCTTGACGAGGCCCATACAACTCAAGCCGAGCGCCGTCTTGAAGAATTGGCCCAAAAAATGGAAGACCTTGAATGTGATCCCAATGAAGGTGAGTGACAAGGGCAACTGCATTAAGAGGTTCGTCATGGTGCTGGGCGTAGTCAAGACCGAAATATCGCAAACCCGTTCCTAAATCAAGCAACAAAGTGCGATTGCCTTCAGACGAGATAGACACACAAGAGGTATTGCCACCGTATTTCACCGTGTTGGGACCGTGACAGGGCGTTGAACCACGGACGCCGTGAAATGTCACGTGTAGCGATGTCTCCCCCATCCCTTGAACGCTACGAAACCTTTTGGGCAATGTATACACAAGTACGGGTGACGCCTGTCGCATTGGTCGGACTACGGTTTGGATATGGCACACAGCATCACCACCCACACCACAACCGCAAATGGCATTGACTTCACGTACCTGTCGTGTGGCACGGGACCACTCGCATTGTGTTTACACGGATTTCCCGATTCACCTCATAGTTGGCGTCACCTTTTGGTTGCCCTCGCAGATGCAGGCTTTCGTGCGGTGGCACCTTTTACTCGCGGTTATGCACCCAGCAGCATTGCCCCCGATGGCATGTATCAAACCGGCGCTTTGTCTGCTGACGCCAATGCCTTACACGAAGCACTTGGTGGCGATAGCTCCGCTGTCTTGATTGGGCATGATTGGGGTGCGCCCAGTGTGTACGGCGCCGCAGCATCTGCGCCACATCGCTGGAAGTGCGTGGTGGGAATGTCGGTTCCTCCTGGCCCTGCAATGGGTACTGCCTTTGTGACCAACCTCGACCAAGCCAAAAAGAGTTGGTACATGTTCTATTTTCAACATCCACTATCGGATCTTGTTGTTCCCGCGAACGATTTAGCGTTCATCGACATGCTGTGGCGCGATTGGTCCCCTGATTTTGAGGGATCATTAGATGCAGAGAACTGCAAAACGTGTCTTCGTACACCAGAACATCTGCAAGCAGCTTTGGGGTACTACCGATGCACATTGGGCTCGGGACCACGCGACGCACGCTACGACGAGATTCAAAATGCCGGGTCTGGCGAGTTACCCATTCCCACTTTGTATATCCACGGCGCCAACGATGGTTGCATTGGTCGTGAGGTTGCTGAATCAGTGCGTACGTTGAGCCCCTGGGTTCACGTAGAGATTGTTGAAGGAGCAGGTCATTTTCTTCAACTAGAAAAACCCAAGGAAGTCAACTCACTCATCATTGACTTTGTTACGGCAAGTTAAATCGAGCCCCCAACTTCACCAATAGACCTTCAGCAACAAGGTCGTTCAAAAGGCGTTGTGCGCGATCTTTGTCTTCAGATAGCTGCATTGCTTCTGTAATTTCCCGCACTGTGGTTGCCCCATTGAGAACAGATGTAATTGCTCTACCTCTCGCTTGACGGTCAGAGCCAGAAAAACGCATCTGAGTTCGACTTGCGCCAGCAGACATCGCTGCAGGATCATCGCCAGTGCCTTGCCACTTGCACAACGCGTATACGGGACACGATGTGCACTTTGGTGCGCGTGCCGTGCATTGCTGCGCACCAAAATCCATCATCACTTGATTCCATATCCATGCAGAATCCTTCGGTACCAACACGTCAGCGAATTCTTGCAAGGGCTTAGCTGTCATTGAGTTACCCTCGAGACGCGACAGCACACGTGACACATTCACATCCACCACCGCTACAACATCGCCATGCGCGAAGCACTGCACTGCACGTGCGGTGTATGAGCCAACACCAGGAAGTGCCAACAAGGCATCCAAACTTGTGGGCACATGACCATCATGTTCATCCACAATGCGCGTTGCGGCCGCGTGCAGGTTGCGACACCGGCGCGGATATCCCAATCCCGACCATAAATGCAAAGCATCACCAAGTGGTGATTCAGCCAATGCATAAGGACTGGGAAATCTCTGCAGAAATATTTCGTACTTGGGCAACACTCGTTCTACTGATGTTTGTTGCAACATCACTTCGCTGACCAAAATGCTCCACGGGTCGCGAGTGCGGCGCCATGGCAGATCACGCAGGTTTGGTGCGCCCCATTGAAGGAGTGCGCCAACAAACGTGTTGTATCGGCTTACTCGCCCCACACATCCTGTCCGTCATAAGGACGGCGACGGGTGGGGGCAAATTCACGCTTCCACACCATGACACGGCGGCGGAAGTAACACACTTCTTTTCCGTCTTGGTTGAAGCCTTTTGTTTCCACCGTGACAATGCCGCGATCGTTTTTGGATTTACTCTCGGCAACTTCAAGAACCCGTGTTTCAGCATGAATTGTGTCGCCATGAAAAGTGGGAAACTTGTGCTGCAGTGTTTCTACTTCAAGGTTTGCAATGGCCGCACCACTGACATCGGGAACACTCATTCC
>JAUMDU010000081.1:0-29151 GCA_032121425.1 Ilumatobacteraceae bacterium
GATTCAACGAGGCGAGTTGATTGGGTCTGGGCTCGATAGATCTTTTGTTGCGTGGACTCATTCTCTGTCTTTAGCTCACGAAGTAAACCAATCTTTTCCATAACTTCGAGCCGAATGGAAGTAAGAATTTCAGTTATCTGCGTGGGGATAGGGGTAGGCAAGCGCTCGCCTGTGAGCGGCGAAAGAATGGTGGTCAACCGCATCGCCTGTTCTTCGAGGCGATTGGTGATTTCAGGGGCTGCAAAGACTTGACGCAAGGCGCTGGCAGTTGATGAAATTCGGCCGCCCGAAATAGTGGTGCCCACAGTATCGCTAAGCACTGATTCCAATTGATGTGCCTCATCAAATATGACCACTTCGTGTTCGGGCAAGATATTTCCACCACTCGCGAGGTGTAGGCCGTAGAGGTGGAGATTCACCACGATGACATCGGCGTCATTGGCGGCATCCCGGGCCTTTTCGGCAAAGCACTTATGGCCACTGGGGCATTTCGTGCGGCCCGGACATTCGTCGACTCCAACACTTATCACTTTGCGGGTGTTTTCATGGGTGGCGAATGTCAATTCTTCAAAGTCACCAGTCTCGGTCGTGTGAGACCACTCGATTAATTTTTCTAGATCCTTTTTGGCTGTTTGAGAACTCGGAGAGGAAAACAGATCATCAGGCTCTTCTTTATATTCGACAATTCTTTGTACGCATGCATAGTTGCTTCGCCCTTTAACAACCGCCCAAGTGAATTCCTTGTCCAAAGTTTTTTGCAACAAAGGTAAATCTGAATGATGCAGTTGATCTTGAAGAGCTTTTGTAGCGGTTGCAACAACAGTCTTCTTGCCCTGAATGATGGAAGGGACGAGATACCCAAGACTTTTACCAGTACCGGTTCCCGCTTGGACAACTATGGAGCGTTGAGCATTGATCGATTTGGCAATGTTGTACACCATCTCAATTTGGCCTTGACGTTCTTCTGCTCCAACTAACGACGAGGTTGCTTGCCGCAGTGCTTCAATGGCGGCATCTCCTGATTGTGATCGCACAATTAGTTCTGCGACTTTAAGTAGTGAGAAAGTGCCGTTCGTAATTCTTGCGCGGTGAAATCAGGCCATGTGCGTTCTGTGAAATACACACGAGCTCCCTTGATTTGCCACAGCAAAAAATTAGAAATACGTGTTTCGCCCGAAGTACGAATGAGTAAATCAACTGGCGGCAAAGAGGCATCGTACAGGTTCTCTTCAATGGTCTTTGGGGTGACTGGCCCGTGAAGCATTGCTAACCGCGCTGCCCGAAGAAGTTCAGCGCGGCTCCCGTAATCAAATGCAATAGTGACGGTGAGACCTGCGCCCTCTTTGGTGTCTTCCACTGCGCGTTGGATTGCACGCTGCACGTAGATCGGAGTCTTGGCTCCTTTTTCATGAAAAGGTCGTCCAATCCATCTGGTGCGAGCATCTCGTTGTTTCATCTCTTCTGTTCGTCCAAAAAGTTTGCGATGTAGCGACAAAATGTGTCGAACTTCGGTGCGGGGGCGCACCCAGTTTTCAGTGGAGAATCCGAATGCTGTTAACCAACCCACTTTGAGTTCAGCAGATTCGCGAACGATGGCCGCTAAGGCTTCTTCACCTGCGGTGTGGCCCTCTGTTCGGGGAAGGCCTTTACGCCTAGCCCAACGACCGTTGCCGTCCATGATGCATGCAACATGGACTGTGGTGGGGGTGTGGGCTGACATCAGAGAATAAGACTAGTGAGACCGCTGGGAAGAAACTTTGTATAAAGGCCTGAGATAGATGTTCATGCAGGAATGGATGGCACATGGAATACTTAAGCCATGACCGATGCCGCCATCTATGAAGGGTTGGCGCATGTAGTCGTGAGTGGTGGTACTCCGCAAGAGTGGCTAGCAATGTCACCTTCGCAATGGTCTGTTCGTCTTGCAACGTTGCTGGAAGGCGCCAGCATTGAAGGAGTGCGCTGGATCACATTGTTGCCGCATCATGGCCAACCCTTATCCGTTGATCAGGAAATGAAACTGAAAAACGATCTTGCTCAAGGGGTAAAGGCTGATATCTGTGTCATGGAAGCTGTACAAGTGGGACATGGTGAAAGATATGTCATGCGTGATGAGTCCGGTACGACGGTCATCATTGACCCTTCGCCTGATGGTCATGAAAGATTTGCTGCCACGGTTGAGTCGCTTCGTCTATTGGGTGTTGACCCAGATTCGATTGAAGAGGAATCTTTGTCACGGGCAATCTTGTCGCCGGCGAGTGATGAGCCCGATCTGGTGATTATTTTGGGCCCGCCCGATCTCATTCCTGAATCAATGGTATGGGAACTTGCCTACAGCGAATTGGTATTTCTCGATTTGGGTTGGGATGACTTAACTGCAAGTGATCTTGAATTGGCTATTGATGATTTCACTCGTCGTCACCGTCGATTCGGTGGTCTTGATTCGTGAGTGTGTACCGCGACTCTGCAGTCGTGTTGGGCTCATACAAGTTCGGCGAGGCGGATCGTGTGGTGGTGCTTCTTACCCTCAATCACGGAAAAATTCGAGCAGTTGCAAAAGGAATTCGTAAAACAAAGTCGTCCATTGGTGCGCGACTTGAGCCAATGAGCCATGTGGATGTATCGCTTCGCTCAGGTCGAGACCTAGACACCATTGATCAGGTTCGACTCATTGAACCGCTACAAGTTCTTCGTTCGGATTTTGATCGACTGCGGCAGGGCTTATCTATGGTGGAAGCAATCAACAAAATTACACCCGATCGTGAACCTGTTCCGCATCTGTTCGAACTTTTAACACGAGCATTGCAGTACCTGAATCAGCAATCTTCCCCGTTATTGTTGGCTTCTTTTTTTTGGCGCCTCATCTCTCTCGAGGGAGGTACACCACAACTTGATGTGTGTGTCAACTGTAATGAGGGGGGCAATCTGTCCTATTTTGATGTCCAACAAGGAGGCGTGCATTGTGGGGCCTGTCAAAGTGGCGTGCCGATTTCTGAGTCAGCGTTAGAAATTCTTCGCTGGATTCTTGGGGGCCGTATGAATGAGGCTCTCGGGTTAGAAGAATCAATACCGGTGCATGAAGTAAATCGCTTGGGCATGGATGCAATGGAGTCCCACCTAGAGAGGCGTTTGAAGAGCCTCGGCGTGTTTGATCGACACTTGTAGGCTTGATATATGCCCGCAAAGGACCTTGAGCAAATTGTCAATCTATGTAAACGGCGCGGATTTGTGTATCCCAGCGCTGAGATCTACGGGGGCTTCCGTTCTTCTTACGATTACGGCCCTTTGGGTTCATTAATGTTGCGCAACGTCAAGGATGCGTGGGTGCGCACGATGGTGCAGCAACGAGACGACGTTGTCTTGATTGATGCGGCCATTCTGGGCCCCCCGCAAATCTTTGAAGCCTCCGGACATCTTGCAAATTTTTCAGACCCGCTCGTTGATTGCACCGTGTGTAAACGACGATTTCGACAAGATCATATTGAAACACGTGACTGTCCTCAATCAATGAAAGGTTGTGCCTTTACGGAGGCTCGAGAATTCAACCTGATGTTCAAGACTGCTGCTGGACCAGTAGAGGGTGCAGGTGCAGACGTCTATCTTCGACCTGAAACTGCGCAAGGAATGTTTGTGAACTTTGCAAACGTCTTGCAAACAAGCCGAAAGAAGCCTCCTTTTGGTATTGCACAAGTGGGGAAGAGCTTTCGTAATGAAATCACTCCCGGCAATTTCATTTTCCGTACCCGTGAATTTGAACAAATGGAACTTGAATTCTTTGTGCCTCCCGCAGAAGGTCCGCAATGGTACGAGTACTGGTGTCAAGCTCGCTTGGATTGGTATGTAGAGCTTGGGATTCCCAAAGAGATGCTACGTATTCGCGCTCATGACGCAGATGAACTCTCTCACTACTCAACTGGAACAAGTGATGTTGAGTTTATGTTTCCCTGGGGTTGGGGCGAACTAGAGGGTGTGGCGCAACGAACTGATTTCGATCTAACTCAACACAGCAATGCGTCTGGTCAACGACTTGATTTCTTTGATCAGGCGACCAACGAGCGTTACATTCCTTACGTTGTCGAACCGGCTGCGGGTGCGAATCGCACTATGGCTGCCTTTCTACTTGCTGCCTATGACGAAGATGTGGTGAACGACGAAGCTCGCACAGTGCTTCGACTTCATCCGCGTCTTGCCCCATACAAAGTTGCCATCTTGCCGTTGTCCAAGAAGGACACCTTGACGCCACTTGCTAAGGAGATCTATCAGCTCTTGTCTGGACGGTACATGTGCGATTACGACGAAACACAAGCAATTGGACGCCGTTATCGCAGACAAGATGAGATCGGCACTCCGTTATGTGTGACTGTCGATTTCGACTCTTTGGAGGACCACAGCGTGACCATCAGGCATCGTGACTCCACTGAACAAGTGCGGGTGCCGATAACGGAATTGGTCGAAACGCTGTCGGGGTTCCTCGGCTTCTAAGCCCTCTGCCTAGTTGGGTTAGATTGATTTCCTCAACAAAAATGTTGACACATAGAGGAGATACAGATGAGCACAGTGGGATTAATTGCAAAGCTTCCAGCCGCCGAAGGGAAAGGCGCTGAATTAGCTGAAGCCTTCAAGGTCGCCTTTGACCATGTCAATAAGGAATCTGGTACTCGCTACTACATCCTTCACGCAGATTCCACTAATGCAGATCTTTTGTGGGTGTATGAACTGTATGAAAATCAGGAAGCCGCAACTGCACACATGACTGCAGACTGGTTCGGACCGTTTGGTCAAAGCCTTGCACCATTAATGGGTGGCAGACCTGAGATGTTTTTCTTGACCCCTATTCAGGGTAAAGGACTTTAAGTCGCACTTTCATGTCTGTGACATATCTCGACAAAATTCTGCAGTGGCATCGTGATCGTGCTGCAGAGGATTCTCGGTCTATAGATGAATTAATCACTCGTGCATCTGCTTGTGCGCCCACACGTGGTTTTCGTGGGCAAATAACGAGTGCAACTCATTTGGCTGTGATTGCTGAGATCAAAAGACGCTCACCCTCTAAGGGATTGCTGCGTGAAAATCTGAACCCAGCTTGGTTTGCTCACGAGTATGAGATGGCCGGGGCGTCTTGCCTTTCGGTTCTCACAGACAATGAACATTTTGGTGGATCTGAGGATGACTTGAAGAGTGCTCGCGCTGCATGTGAACTTCCAGTTCTGCGCAAAGATTTCACCGTGTCGGTGCGAGATGTGTGTGATGCTCGCTTAATGGGAGCAGATTGTGTGTTGTTGATTGCAGCAGCTTTAGATGATGCTTTGTTGCGTGATTGCTTATCAGTTGCGCACCTCGTTGGCTTGGATGCCCTAGTCGAGATTCATGACGAAGATGAATTATCTAGGGCCCTGCTTTTGGGCGCTGATCTCGTGGGCGTCAACCAACGTGATTTGGTGACTTTTCGGGTGGACCAAGAGCGAGCCGTTCGAATGGGGAAACTGTTCCCCGAAGATGTAATTGCGGTAGCCGAATCTGGCGTGAGAGGGCGAGACGATGCCTTGGCGCTGCGGGAAGCGGGCTACGACGCAGTCTTGGTGGGGGAGATGTTGGTGACTGCCCCTGAGCCTGGTGGAGCACTCCAACAACTGATTGTTTCTTAAGTTCCTCTCACTTGGGTACCCAAGGCAGTAACTTTTGGTTATGTTCGTGAAAATCTGTGGCATCACGAATGAGGATGACGCCCTTTTAGCAATTGCGTTGGGTGCAGATGCGCTGGGGTTTGTGTTCGCGCCATCGCCGCGGCAAATGGTGGCTCAAAAGGTCTATGACATCACGCGTCGACTTCCACCAGAAGTGCTTACGGTGGGTGTGTTTCGTGACGAACATCCGCAACGCGTCATAGAGATAACGCAAGCGGCAGGCCTTCGAGCGGCTCAACTTCACGGTCATGAATCACCTGATGATGTTGTGGAAGTCTCTCGTCACATTCGCACGGTCATAAAGGCCGTGACAGCAGGATCTGTAGATGTCACTCGGGCCAAAGATTTCGCATCCTCGATGATCTTGTTGGATGCTCCTGCACCGGGTTCTGGAAAAGTGTTCGACTGGAAACTTGCTGGTGAGATTCCCGATGGCATTACTTTGATTCTCGCTGGCGGTCTCACACCAGAGAACGTGGGTAATGGCATTGCACAGGTGCGCCCCTTTGGGGTGGACGTGTCAAGCGGGGTGGAATCTTCTCCCGGTCGCAAAGATCCGGTCTTATTGCGCCGTTTTATGGACGAGGTGCGACAAGCCACCGCTTCATTGGGCTCCGGATCATATGAAGAGGACTCAGGCACTCCCTATGACTGGATGGATGAGTGAGGTGTCACCTATACCAGTGATGGTTTTTGGTCAGATTCGTGGTGGAATCTAGAGATGAGCATTCTTGTTACCCCTTCATCGGATGGTCGCTTCGGCGAATTCGGTGGGCGATTTGTCCCTGAAACGCTTGTTCCCGCATGTCAGGAACTTGAGGCTGCGTTTCAAGATGCATGGAATGACTCGTCGTTTCGTGAAGAGCTACACCAAGTCTTGCGTGAATACGCAGGACGTCCCAGCATGTTGACGCAGTGCTACAACCTCAGTGAACAACTCGGTATACGCCTGGTTCTTAAGCGCGAGGATCTCAATCACACTGGATCACACAAAATCAATAATGTGATTGGACAAACGCTGCTAGCTAAGCGCATGGGCAAAAAGAGAATCGTTGCCGAAACTGGTGCAGGGCAACATGGTGTTGCGTCAGCAACAGCGGCCGCCCTGATGGGCCTTGAGTGCAAGGTGTATATGGGCGCTGTAGACGTAGCTCGCCAAGAGCTCAATGTATTTCGTATGCGTTTGTTGGGTTCTGACGTTGAGGCAGTCACCTCTGGCAGTCAGACCTTGAAAGATGCAGTTAATGAAGCAATGCGCGACTGGGTGGCAACGGTTGAATCGACGCATTACTGCTTGGGATCTGTCATGGGCCCTCATCCATATCCATACATGGTTCGTCAGTTTCACCGTGTCATTGGCGATGAGGCTTCTGCTCAATGCAATGATCTGCTCGGCACTCATCCCGACTTTGTGGTGGCCTGCGTGGGGGGCGGATCAAACGCGATGGGAATCTTTTCTGGTTTCGTAGACACGCCCGCACGATTAATTGGGGTGGAACCCGCAGGAGGCGCCGCTGTCGGCCGCGGACAACCAGGTGTTGTTCACGGAATGAAGAGTTATTTGATGCAAGATGAATACGGTCAAGTGCAAGAAGCACACAGCATCTCAGCAGGGCTCGATTATCCAGGTGTGGGTCCAGAACATTCATATCTTGCCTCTATCGGTCGTGCGGAATATCCGACAGTGACCGACGATGAAGTGGTTGAGGCCTTTCAAATAATGTCACGTACCGAGGGAATCATTCCTGCGTTGGAGTGTGCTCATGCAATGGCTTGGATCATTCGTGAAGCGCCAAAGATGCAAGGTAAGACCGTGTTGATGAATCTGTCTGGGCGTGGTGACAAAGACGTAGGCCAGATGATGGGAATTCTCGGCGGTCTTAAGTGAGCGGTGTTCTTCAAAGTGCACTAGAGAACCGCATCGCACATGGGGGCAAATGTCTTGTCCCGTACATCACTGGAGGCTTTCCTGGTTGGGGAGACGCCGTGCGAGCATGCGCAGCAAACGGCGCAGATGCAATCGAAATCGGAATTCCCTTTTCAGACCCAGTGATGGATGGCCCCATCATTCAGCAGGCATCGCAGATGGCGTTAGATGGTGGTGCAACACCTGTGTCTATTCTCCAGGAAGTTCGTTCTCTCGATGTGGGTATTCCTTTAGTGGTGATGTGTTATTACAACACTGTTTTTCATGCAGGTCATGAGCGATTTGCTGCAGACCTTGCTGCAGCCGGTATTTCAGGCGCAATCATTCCGGACCTACCACTTGAAGAATCAGACGACTGGACTCGTTCTGCTGATACTGCAGGTGTGGCGACAGTGATGCTTGCTGCACCCACTGCGCCAGACGAAAGATTGCCTCGCGTGGCGGCTCGCGCACGGGGCTTTGTCTATTCGGTGGGTCTTCTCGGAGTGACAGGTGAAAGAGAATCTTTAGCTGCTACCGCTACTGCATTGGCTGCGAGAGTTAAAAAAGTTACATCAATGCCTGTGTTGGTGGGTGTGGGTGTATCGAATGCCGCCCAAGCAGTGGAAGCCAGCAAGGTGGCCGATGGCGTCATCATGGGTGCAGCAGTGGTGAGGCGGATGATTGAGGGCGGCCCCGATGCCGTGGGTGCATTCGTCGGAGAAGTGCGTACAGCCTTGGATGAATCATCACGCTGAGATGAACATTTTTGGCGGTGACACATGTGAGTTGTGTGATGCAGCGCGAATGTCTGAGTGGTTCTACGAAGATGATGAATGTTGGATTGCCGAGTGTGAGAGCTGTGCTGTTCCCATGGTGGTTTGGCGAGTCCACAATCCCAACCCACCAGAAGATGTGAAAGAGCGTTTACTCACACGACTACGGACAGTTGTAGAGGAGCATTTTGAATTTGAACTTCGTATTGACGACAACATGCGTACAATTCCCGATCATTACCATGCGCACGCACGCCCAAAGAACGGCTTTTATGGCTATGGGCTTCGTCGCACCAAGTAATCTGTGGGAATGCTGAAACAGGGTTCCAAGGCGCCAAAGATCGAGCTTCTTGATCAAAACGGTAAGAGCTTCTCACTGACATCTTTAGGGAAAAAGAAGGTGTTGGTGTACTTCTACCCCAAAGCCGATACGCCGGGATGTACGACTCAGTCATGTGGGCTAAGAGACATCTTGGGAGCTATCGGTCGCACTGCCGTGGTGGGTATAAGTCCTGATACCCCTGTTAAGCAAAAGAAGTTTGACGATAAGTATGAGCTTGGTTTTCCTTTGTTGGCTGATACTGAGCACAAAGTTGCCGAGGCCTACAAGGTATGGAAAGAAAAGTCCATGTATGGGCGTAAGTACATGGGCATTGAACGTTCAGCATTTCTGATTCAAGACGGAGTCATCTTGGAAGCGTGGTACAAAATCTCTCCTGCAGACACTCCAAAGAATCTCTTGAAGGCATTAGGCAAATGACATTGTTCCCATCTCCCATTGATGTGCTGCCACATCGCGAACCCTTTTTGTTTGTTGATCGTGTCAGTGCATTGGTGTCGGGCGAGAGTGCAACGGGTCATTGGAAACTCAATGGTGATGAATGGTTTTTCTCTGGTCATTTTCCTGGACGCCCCACATTGCCAGGAGTGTTGATGTGTGAAGCCATTGCCCAAGTGGGTGCATATTGCGTTCTCACATCTCCCGATCATGCACACAAGTTGCCGTTGTTTGGCGGAATCGATGGAGCTCGATTTCGGCGTCAAGTAGTGCCGGGGGACGAGTTAGAACTTGTCGTTGAACTGGGACGTATGAGTGCACGAGCAGGCAAGGGCTCGGGCAAAGCATTGCTGAATGGCGAGATTGCATGTGAACTTGACTTGATGTTCGTCTTTGCCGATAAGTAAACACTTCACCAACAGGTGAGATAACAAGTGTTAGTTGGATACTGGCGCAATGATGATTGAGCCGTTATGGCCACCGAAACCAAAGTTGTTAGAGATGGCAGGACCAGGTGTCCATGGGCGTGGTTGGCCCATCACGAGATCAATTTCTAACGCAGGATCCAATGTCTGGGTGCCAGCTGTGGGCGGAATCAGTTTGTGTTCCATGGAGAGCAGCACTTGTGCCGCCTCTAATGCCCCTGCAGCACCCAATGCGTGTCCGGTGACACCCTTGCCACTTGTGATCGGAACAGCACCAGCGCCGAAAACCTCGGTCACTGCTTGTGCTTCGGCAGCATCGTTGAGCGGTGTGGATGTTCCATGTGCGTTCACCAGTGCGATGTCCGATGGTGTGAGTCCCGCATCGGCGAGGGCCAGCTTCATGCACGCAATAGCGCCGGTGCCTCCAGGTGAAGGGGCAGTGATGTGATGTGCATCGGCATTACTCCCAGCACCAAGGATTTCACCCAAGATGGTGGCACCACGCGCAATGGCGAGGTCATAGCGCTCAAGAATGAACACTGCTGATCCTTCACCCATGACAAAACCATCTCGGGCTACATCGAATGGCATCGATGCTCCTGAACTTGATAGCGCTGTCATGTTGCCAAATCCGGCAAGCGAGGTAGCAGTAGCTGCGCTTTCTGCACCACCTGTGGCCACCGCGTCACAAAGACCCCATGCAATCAGGCGAGATGCATAACCAATCGCATGAGTGCCAGCTGCACAGGCCGTCACGATGGTTTCGTTCGGCCCCTGCAAGCCATGTCGCATAGAAATGGCAGCGCCAGCAGCATTGGCCATCATCATGGGTACAAGAAATGGTGAAACTCGTCGTTCGCCCTTTTCTGCGCGAACTAGGACTTGCTCCTCAAGGGTGTGGAGTCCGCCAATGCCGGTAGCGAAAATGGTGCCAAACCGTGATGGATCGATGTTGAGATTTCCCGCTTGTGCAAAGGCCTCAGAGGCTGCTGCAAGCGCAAATTGCTCCACTCGATCAGCACGGCGGGCATCTTTTGGATTGTCAAAATAGGGAAGGGGATCCCAATCTTCTATCTCTACATATTTGCGACTGGTGAGACCCGGCCCAAGCAGACCGTTCCAATAATTGGCCTTCCCGATACCGCAAGGCGCAACAACACCCAAACCTGTAATCGCTACGCGATGACCTGAACCTTGCATGGTGAAGAGAATTTAAAGCTTGGAAACGATGATGTCGAAAGCTTGGCCGACAGTTTTGACGTCCTGAAGATCTTCTTCGGGCACTTCGATGCCAAACTCTTCTTCGAGTTCCATCACCAATTCCACAACATCGAGGGAATCTGCGTCAAGATCCTCTGCGAATGTGGCTTCTTTGGTTACTTGTGATGCTTCAACGGAAAGTGTCTTGACTGCACACTTCACAAAACGATCAAAAATTTCTTGACTCATGTCATCTCCTTGTTTTATCTATTTTCGCACACTCAACGAGCAAATTTCGCCATTGAGTGTTAGTGACCCATACCTAAGCCGCCATCAACGGGAATGATGGCTCCGGTGATATACGCCGCACCCTCGCTAGCGAGAAATCCCACGACGGCACTTATTTCCTCTGGCTGAGCCACTCTCTTGAGTGGCACGGCATCAGAGAGTTCATTTAATCGATCAGCCGAGAGTGCTGCAGTCATATCGGTGGCCACAGGTCCAGGCGCAATCACATTGACAGTGATATTTCTTGAACCAAGCTCGCGTGCGAGTGAACGTGCAAAACCGACCAGACCAGCTTTAGACGCTGAATAATTTGCTTGACCTGCAGAACCGAGAAGTCCCACAACTGATGACATCAAAATGATGCGACCCTTGCGTGCTTTGAGCATCGAGGGGGTTGCTCTCTTCACCACGCGAAAAGCCGCAGTGAGGTTTGCGTTGATGACATCAGTGAAATCTTCCTCACTCATTCTGAGCAAAAGGGTGTCTTTGGTAATACCCGCATTAGAGACCAAAATCTCTACGGGGCCAAAGTGTTCTTCCACTGCACGGAATGCTTCATCAACTTGTGCCTTGTCTGTGACATCACATTTGACACCAAAAAACCCAGTTGGCGGTGGCGTGGAGTTGTAGGTGACAGCAACTTTGTCGCCAAGCAATGCGAAATGTTGCGCACATGCCAGACCTATTCCTTTGGAACCTCCAGTGATGAGGACTACTCGACTCATTGTGTACCCCATTCGATTACTGCACTTGCTGCTGTCATACCTGCACCAAAGCCCACCATGAGAACCAGATCACCAGGTGCGAGGCGACCCTTGTCTGCAGCATCAAATAAAGCCAAGGGAATAGATGCAGAAGAAGTATTGCCCGTATTGTCAATAACGATCGCCGCTTTTTCCATCGGGATATCAAGCCGTTCGCATGCCGCAGAGATGATTCTTATGTTTGCTTGATGAGGAACGATGAGAGAAATATCCGAAGCTGTGACACCTGCATGAGCCATGGATTTTTGGGCGCTATCAACCATGATGCGTACTGCGCGCCGAAAAACTTCTTTGCCATCCATTTGGATAAAGCCGCCAAGTTCACAGAACAAAATATCTTCTGCGGATCCATCAGCATCCAAATCCCAGCCAAGTAATTGCCCTGGGCCCTGAGTGTGTTCTAAGACTGCAGCACCTGAACCATCTGCAAAGAGGACTGCGGTGTTGCGATCTTGCCAGTCAGTGATACGAGCCAAAGTATCTGTGCCAATGACTAAGACCTTTTCAGCTCCCATCGCAATGAGGCCGTGTGCATTGACGAGTGCGTACACAAACCCGGAACATGCTGCATTGACGTCGAAGGCTCCGCATCGCAGACCCAAGAGGTTTTGTACTGTCGCCGAAGTTGCAGGAACTGTTCGATCGGGTGTGGTGGTGGCCAGTACCAGCGCATCAATTTCTTCTGGCTTAACTCCTGCCATGGTGAGTGCCGCCTGAGCGCTTACGACACTGAGTTCGGCGGTTGAACCACCAATATGGCGACGATGTATTCCTGTTCTTTCACGGATCCATTCATCATTGGTGTCAATAGTGAGAGATAAATCATGATTGGTCACGGTGTTGTGACCCAGGGCAGTACCCCAACCAGTGAAACGCGCACCGCGAATGTGTTGAGGAATCTTTGGCATTGCGCTACACCGTCCGCAGCCAGGCAATGGGCTGATGTGTGGTGACTCGTTCACCATTCACGGCGATGAAGTTCTGCACTACACCGGCAAATGGTGAGCGCACTTCAATGTCGCCAATACTTCCAATAACGGTTCCCACAGCAATCGTGGTGCCGATGTCTACAGAGTTATTGGGTGTGAACACACCAGCCGATGGACTCACCACAAGTCGTTCCACAGCGAAGAGATGTTCTCCTTCGATCTGGGCGCCACCTGTGGGCGAAGAAGTGCCGACCCATTCAATGAGTTTGTCGAGTTCGTCGGGTGTTGAAACACTGATTGTGCGAGCGCTATCAACAGTGCGCTTTGCCATGCCCGTTAGCACCCCGCCTGGTCCGAGTTCTAGAAAACCAGTGACACCTTGTTCTGCCAAAGTCAAAAGGCAATGTTTCCATCTCACGGGACTGGACAATTGTGCAGAGAGCAAAGAAGACCATTCGTCACCGGTCGCATGCGGAAGGGCGTCAACGTTAGAGACCACAGGGACCTCGGTGTCGCGGGGCGATGCCAAAGTGATTGCGTTTCGCAGGCGATCTCTGGCAGCGGTCATAAATGGTGTGTGGAATGCGCCTGACACTTGCAATGGCATAACTTTCTTTGCACCCAAGGACTTGGCATGTTCTCCCGCTGCAGCCACACCTTGTGGTGAACCTGCAATGACGACTTGTCCGGGAGCATTAAAGTTTGCAACCCACACTTCGCTATCAGCGCGCCGACAGGCCACTTCCACCACATCATCGTCTAGTCCTAGAACTGCCGCCATGGTTCCCGGCGAGGAAATGCCTGCCTCATGCATTGCATCTGCACGTTCGACCACCAAGCGCACCCCGTCTTCAAAGGAGAGAGCACCTGTTGCGGTAAGTGCGGTGTATTCACCTAACGAATGACCTGCGCAGAAACTTGGCTCTATTCCCAGTCGTTCCACTGCATCTAAAACCATCAAACTCGCGACAAAAGTTGTGAGTTGAGCGTTCCGGGTGTCCTTCAAGGTGTCGGCGTCGGCATCGAGTAGCAAGGCACCTACATCGCGACCTGTGACATGGGATGCCTCGTCTACCAATTCCCAGCTCTCATGGTGTTGCCATGGGCGACCCATGCCAGGTCGTTGAGAACCTTGTCCTGGGAACGTGAAAGCAAGCATGTCGGGAAAACCTTAGACCCCTTGATGTGGGCAAGACTTGTTACTCATTAGTAGGGTGCTGGCGTGACCTGCTGTACGCTCTTTAGCCCTGGCCCGAGTGGCGGAATGGCAGACGCGACGGATTCAAAATCCGTTGTCCGAAAGGGCGTGTGGGTTCGAGTCCCACCTCGGGCACCCAGGTGATTCATACACTTACTCCTATGGGTCAGCGATTTCTTCAGCGTCGATTGACTCAAGCGTCTGTGAGAATTCGCGAACTTCGCGATGAACTTCGGGTGGTGGAAGACCAACTAAGTCATTTTGCCGATGAAGCTGACGAACTCTCTCTACGTGCGATGGTGTCCGAGACTCCTGCTGCAAGTTATGAATATCGCGAAGCTAAAAAGCATGCAGATGCTATGAGCCGCCATCGAGATGGTTTGGTGGCTGAGATTTCGGACCTTGACATCAAAATCAATGAATATCTCGATCGAATGAAGGATTCCCGTATATGACAGTTCGTGTTGTTATTGCCGAAGATGAAGCGATCATCCGTCTCGATTTAAAAGAGACACTTGAAGAAGAGGGCTATGTAGTCGTTGGCGAAACGGGTCGAGGCGACAAAGCCGTCGACCTCGTCAGAGAGTTGCGACCTGACTTAGCAATTCTGGATGTGAAGATGCCAGGCATGGATGGACTGGAGGCCGCACGCCTTATTAGTAAGGATCGCATTTGTGGTGTTCTCATTTTGACGGCCTTTAGTCAACGTGAAGTTATAGAAGAGGCCAGAGACGCCGGCGCCTTGGCGTATCTTGTGAAGCCATTTCAGAAAAGTGATCTCATTCCCGCCATGGAAGTGGCCCTAGGTCGTTTCAAAGAACTTCAAGTGTTGAATGGCGAGATTGAAGAACTGGGCGAACAACTTGAGGCGAGAAAAACTATTGATCGTGCAAAAGGTGTGTTAATTGATCAACACAAAATGTCCGAGGCTGATGCATATGGTTTCATTCAACGCGGAGCAATGAATCATCGAACCACAATGAAGGCCGTGGCAGACATGATTGTCGCGGGCACCTTAAAGCCTGACTAGGCCCACTGGTTATGAAAGTAATGGCCTTAGACGGCAATTCTCTGGCTTACCGAGCGTTCTACGCCTTGCCAGAAGACATGTCCAATGCAAGTGGTCAATCCACGAATGCTGTGTACGGGTTCACCACGATGCTGTTGAATCTCGCAAAGGAGCACACACCCGATGCTCTTTTGGTTGTGTTCGA
Source organism: Ilumatobacteraceae bacterium (assembly GCA_032121425.1). GTDB lineage: Bacteria > Actinomycetota > Acidimicrobiia > Acidimicrobiales > Ilumatobacteraceae > UBA2093. Next base: position 15,163 of record JAUMDU010000081.1, read on the forward strand.
CAGACCCGAACCGACATTTCGTCATCTTGCAATTCCGGAGTACAAAGCACAGCGTGAAAAAGCTCCCGACACGTTATTTCAACAGTTGGGTCTCATCCGAGAGTTGCTCAATGACATGGGCATCAGATGGATGGAACTTCCTGGCTTTGAAGGGGACGACCTCATTGCAACAGTTGCCACCAAAGCAGCAGAGTCTGGACACGATGTAATCGTTGTAACGGGGGATAGAGATAGCTACCAACTAGTGAGCGATCCACATATTCGTGTTCTCTACAACAAGAGAGGTGTGAGTGATTACGCACTGTATGACGAAGCTGGAATCTTTGAAAGAACTGGAGTGACGCCTTCGCAATATGCGGATTATGCGGCTCTGCGTGGAGACCCGAGCGACAATCTCGATGGCGTGCCAGGTGTAGGTGAAAAGACTGCTGCAAAGCTCATTTCTCAATATGGCGATCTTGCAGGTGTGCTGGCGCACGCTGAACAACAGACTCCAAAATTACGGGCAAATCTTCAAGAGCACGGTGTGCGAGTAACACGGAACGCAGAAATGATGGTGTTGCGTCGTGATGTTCCTATTGATCTTGATTTTGAAGCATGGAAGCCGTCACCCGATATGTCGGCTGTTAAACGGCAGTTCGAATTCCTTGAATTCAAGACCATGCTGAAGCGTTTCAGTGAAATCGCATCCAAGCAAGAGTGGAATGCAGTTGCAGGCGTTGAAAGCATTGTTGCAGCCAAGTGTCTGGTGAAGACATTGGGTGAAGTACGACATATCAGTTCAGCAGCAGAGGCTGTGTCTCTTTTCCAAAATCAACAAGAAAAATGTATACAAGGCATCTACGAGTTTTTGGGTAAGTCTGAACGGTTATCGGGTTTGGCCATCAGATCCGTAGGTGAAGATGCTGTTGTGCATTTCTTGAATGAGAAATTGCTGGGTGATACTGCCGTGTTGGATGCATGTGGGAAGGCCGAGAAACTTGTCGCACATGACGCTAAGCGGGCGATGAATGCACTCTTGCATAGAGGAGTGGACTTAAAAGGAATCATCTTCGACACTGCAATAAGTGCGTACTTGGTGAATCCATCACAATCCAGTTATGCATTGAAAGATGTCTGTGAAGATGTGCTGGGGTCTGCACCTTCTGGTGGCGCTCAACAAGATGGACAATTTGATTTTGGGGGGATCTCGGATCAAGAGGAAATTCGGCAAGCATGCGAAGAGACTTTGTATATCGAAGCATTGTGTGTGTCGTTGCGCGACGAGCTCGCAAACATGGGAAACATTTCTTTGTACGGAGATATCGAAAACCCATTGATTCGAGTACTTGCCAAAATGGAGTTCTGTGGCATTGGTGTTGATCGAGGCGTGTTGGTGGAGATTCGCGATCGACTCACACTAGAAACCCAATCCATTACACAACACTTGTATGAAGTGGCGGGGAAGACCTTTAATGTGAACTCTCCTACACAACTCCGTGAGATTCTCTTCAATGATCGAGGTTTGTCGCCAGGGAAGAAAACGAAAACAGGATTCAGCACAGATGCGGCAACCCTGGAAAAGATTCATGATCAATGGCCAGATTTTATTGGACCGTTATTGAGATACCGAGAGATTGAGAAGCTGAGATCAACTTATGCTGAAGGTCTTTTGCATGAGGTGCAAGATGATGAACGCATTCATGCGACATTTCATCAGGCTGTTGCGAGAACGGGTCGTCTTACGAGCGACAAGCCGAACTTGCACAATATTCCGGTGCGCACAGATGAAGGCCGAGTGTTTCGAACCGCCTTTGTCGCCCCTGCTGGGATGCAGTTTCTTGTGGCAGATTACAACCAGATTGAGTTGAGGTGTATTGCGCATCTTTCAGATGACCCTGGTCTAGTTTCTGCCTTCGAAGCAGGAGAAGATATTCATAGTGCTACTGCAGCTCGTGTTTTTGGTGTGTCAGTTGAACAGGTCACACATGACCAGAGATCGAAAGCGAAGATGGTCTCCTACGGGTTGGCGTACGGTATGGAGGCTTACGGCTTAAGCCAACGTCTAGCTATCGGTGTTGACGAGGCTTCGGAAATATTGCATGCCTATTTCGATGCTTTCCCGCGCGTGAAGAACTACATGGATGATGCTGTGAAACTGGCACGAGAGACTGGATACACCGAAACCCTCTTTGGCCGTCGTCGGCCGATTGAAGAACTTCGCAGTGACAACTTCAGGGTTCGGCAAGCAGGCGAGCGTCAAGCCATGAATGCTGCAATCCAGGGACTTGCAGCAGATATTTTCAAGATTGCTCTCGTGCGGATTGATGCACTCTTGGAGACTGGAAATTTTCAGTCGCGTATTGTTCTGCAAGTGCACGATGAAGTGATCGTAGAAGTACCCGACAATGAAATGGATGTCGTGGGACCTTTGGTTCTCAACGCCATGAAAAGCGCGGCTTCTCTGCGAGTACCCTTGGAAGTCAATGCTGCATGGGGTCGCTCATGGGCTGAAGCCAAGTCATAGAGGCGTTTGTGACAACTCATTGGTTTGAGCCTCTTGCTGAATTTATGGGCCCGACCTATCTGCGTTATTCATTCACTAAAGGAACTCATCAAGAGGTTGATTTTCTTATCGAGACATTGAATCTTCGACCGGGTATGAAGATTCTCGATGTTGGCTGTGGACCTGGTCGCCACAGTCTCGAATTGGCTCGTCGTGGCTACGTGACGCACGGTATTGATATCTCTCAATCTTTCATCGATTTGGCGTGCGCTGAGAAAGTTGAAGGCGCCACCTTTGAGCGCCTTGATGCCCGCTCTTTGGAATTTCATCAAGAGTTTGATGCGGTGATTTGCCTGTGTCAGGGGGCTTTTGGTCTGATGACAGCCCAAGATGAGGATTCAAAGGTTGTCCACAAGATGGCAGCCGCTCTGAAGCCAGGCGCGAAGTTAGCGCTGTCCGCGTTTAATTCGTATTTCGTGGTGAAGTACTTTGACAGCGCCATTTTTGATGCGGATAGCGGAATCAATCATGAGCGAACAGAGATTCGTAACCCAGCTGGCGAAGTGGAGGAAGTGGACCTGTGGACTGGTTGTTACACCCCGCGAGAACTGCGTCTGATCTGTCGTGAGGCGGGCCTTGAAGTGGCATCCATTTTTAGTGTGGACCCAGGTGTTTACAGGGAGCAAAAACCCAGCATAGAAAGTTCGGAATTTCTGGTGGTAGCGTTTTCTCCGTCCGTGAATCCCGCGGTCCCTCAGGCTTCTGAGGCCATCGATACATAACTACTATCCATCTCGAAAGAACAATTCCTTGTCCGATACAACTCTTACTTCCGCCCCTATGGGAACCTTCGATGCGGAAGGAAATTACACCCCACGTCAAATCACAGAGCGTGATCTTCCCACTTCATTTGCAGATGCCATTGAAGGAACAATGGTTGAACTTAAAGAAGGTCAGTTAGTGACTGGCACTGTCGTGAAGATTGATCGTGATGGAGTGTTGCTTGAATTTGGTTACAAAACCGAAGGTGTTATTCCGACTCGCGAATTGGCGATCAAGAATGATGTGAACCCAAATGATGTAGTTGCTCTCGGTGAAAAAGTGGAAGCCCTTGTTCTTACACTGGAAGACAAAGAGGGTCGTTTAGTTCTTTCCAAAAAGCGCGCTCAATATGAAAAGGCGTGGGGCGAGATTGAAAAGAAGAAGGAAGAAGATGGTTTCGTGCGAGGAACCATCATTGAAGTTGTCAAGGGCGGTCTCATCGTGGACATCGGCTTGCGCGGATTCCTTCCTGCATCGCTTGTGGAGTTACGCCGAGTACGTGACTTGCAGCCTTACATCGGCCAAACCATCGAAGCCAAGATCATTGAACTTGATCGCAATCGCAACAACGTAGTCCTGTCGCGTCGTGGGTTCCTTGAGGAAAATCAAAAAGAAACCCGTGATGATTTCTTGAATAATCTTAAGCCTGGCGAAATTCGTCAAGGAAAAGTTTCTTCTGTTGTTGCCTTTGGTGCCTTTGTGGACTTGGGTGGCATGGACGGACTCATCCACGTCTCTGAATTGTCATGGAAGCATGTCGAACACCCATCACAGGTTGTTCAAATTGGTGATCCAGTAACCGTTCAAGTTCTCGACGTCGATTTCAGCCGCGAGAGAATAAGTTTGTCTTTGAAGGCAACACAGCAAGATCCTTGGCAGGAATTTGCTAACTCTCATGAGGTTGGCCAATTGGTTTACGGTCGCGTCACGAAGCTTGTGCCATTTGGTGCTTTCGTTCAAGTGGGTGACGGCATTGAAGGTCTTGTACACATTTCGGAAATGTCTGCACATCACGTTGAAGCCGCAGAGCAAGTGGTTGCACCCGGTGAAGAGTTGTGGGTCAAGATTATTGATCTGGATCTTGCTCGTCGTCGAATTTCAATTTCGATTAAGCAAGCTGCTGAAGGTGGCGAATTGGCTGCGGAATATCAAGGTCAATTCGAGGTCGATGAGCACGGCAATTGGGTGGGCGGCGATGACACCGAGCGTGAAGCTGCTTGGGCCGAGTACTACAAAGAGTATGGTCAGCCCACTGCAGACAATGCTGAGGCAGTCGCGCCCGACGCACCCGCAGCTGAATAGGTCTTGCCGGTGATCCTTGTCGGTCTAACCGGAGGGATTGGTTCTGGCAAGTCAACTGTGTCCAGCATGTTGGCGTCCTTGGGCGCTGTCATTGTTGATGCTGATGCCATTACTCGTCAGTTGCAGGCACCAGGAGAGCCCTTGCTCAAAGTCATTGCAGAAAGATTCGGCAATGACGTTTTAGATGCTGATGGTGCTCTTATCCGTCAGAAATTGGCTGATCTGGTGTTCGGCAATCCAGAGGCTTTGGCTGATTTAAACAAGATTGTGCATCCGGCCGTGGGTCGTGAGATGGCACGTCTCATGGATTCACAACGCGAGACGGACAATGTTGTCGTGTTGGACATTCCGCTTTTGGCTGAGAATCCCCGTAGTGGTCTCAGTGGTGTCGTCGTGGTGGATGTTGACCCTGAATTGGCTGTAAACCGTTTGGTGACGCTGAGAGGTATGACTGAGTTAGACGCTCGTGCTCGTATTGAAAGACAAATATCAAGAGACAAACGTAAAGAGATAGCCGATTGGGTGGTGGACAACAGTGGTGATGTCGCAGCACTGAAAGAGCAGGTGGATCGCATGTGGTCATGGATGCTTACCTTGGAACATGCTGGCCCAGACGCTGGCAACGTTATGCCCAACGACGCTTCGAAATAGTTTGATTCAATGACCGACATTGTCTTTGAAGTCGTTTCGGATTGGCCACCAGCTGGTGACCAACCCAAGGCAATCGCCGAATTATCAGCCGGTCTTGATGAAGGAGAACGTTTCCAAACACTGTTGGGTATTACCGGTTCGGGCAAATCGGCCACTATGGCCTGGACAATAGAGAAAACCCAGCGCCCCACATTGATCTTGGCGCCTAACAAGAGTCTTGCTGCTCAGTTAGCGCAAGAAATGAAGGAGTTCTTCCCGAACAATCGAGTGGAATTTTTTGTCAGTTACTACGACTATTACCAGCCTGAGGCGTACATACCGACGAGTGATACCTATATTGAAAAAGATTCATCAGTTAACGACGAGATAGATCGATTGCGCCACTCGGCTACTGCAGCGCTTCTTACGCGCAGGGACACGATAGTGGTCGCATCGGTGTCGTGTATCTACGGTATGGGTGACCCCGCTGAATACAAGGGGCAATTGTTGGATCTTCATGTTGGCGTGGATTATGACCAACGAAGCATTCTGCGTCGTCTTGTAGATCTTCAGTTTGATCGCAACGATATGACATTAGGTCGTGGAAACTTCCGAGTTCGCGGAGACACCGTAGAAGTGCATCCTGCCTACGAGGAGTCCGTTGTACGCATCGAGATGTTTGGTGACACCATTGAGCGGATAACGATGATTGATCCTCTGACGGGAGAGACTTTGTCAGATGTATCCAGTGTGGTTATCTTTCCCGCTACTCATTATGTTGCCGGTGACGATCGCTTGCGTTCCGCGATACAAGGAATTGAGAAAGAACTCCAGGAACAACTCGCCCTTTTCGAATCACAGGGAAAATTATTGGAGGCGCAACGTCTCAGGATGCGCACTCAATATGACCTGGAGATGATTCAAGAAATGGGTTATTGCAACGGCATTGAGAATTATTCAATGCACATTGACGGACGTTCGCCTGGGGAGCCACCCTTCACACTCCTGGACTACTTCCCTAAAGACTTTTTGCTCATCATTGATGAAAGCCACGTTGCGGTGCCGCAATTACATGCGCAATATGCAGGAGATCGAAGTCGGAAGAATACTTTGGTGGAACATGGGTTTCGTCTACCGAGTGCCCGCGATAATCGTCCATTGCAATTTGATGAAACAATGGAGCGAATCAATCAATGTATTTTTCTATCGGCGACTCCCGCACCTTTTGAGTTGAAAAACAGTGCGCGTGTGGTTGAACAGATTGTTCGCCCTACAGGACTAGTGGATCCAGAAGTGATTGTGCGTCCGACAAAAGGTCAAATCGATGATCTCGTGGAAATGGTCCATGGCCGAGTGGAGATGGGTGATCGCGTGCTGGTGACTACTTTGACAAAAAAGATGGCCGAGGACTTGACCGAGTATCTCTTGGAACAGGGACTCAACGTTCGGTATCTCCACTCCAACATTGAAACACTGCAACGTATTGAAATTCTTCGAGGGCTTCGTTTGGGGGAGTTTGATGTCCTCGTGGGGATCAACTTGTTGCGAGAGGGTCTCGATCTGCCTGAGGTTTCGTTAGTGGCAATTCTCGATGCTGATAAGGAAGGCTTTTTGCGGAGTGAGACTTCATTGATTCAGATGATTGGGCGTGCAGCTAGAAATGTTGCCGGTCAAGTGATTATGTATGCAGACAAGATCACGCCATCCATGGAACGTGCTATCGGAGAAACGAGGCGCCGTCGTGAGAGGCAGGTTGCGTACAACCTTGAACATGGCATCAATCCACAGACGATTCGCAAGGCTGTCGGGGATATTTTGTCGGTTCTCAACCTTGGTTCTGATACCGCCCCAATTCCAGGTAAGGGTCAAAGAAAGTCCCGTGAGCGGGACAAGATTAAACAAGAAGTGAAATCCTTGCCTCAGAGCGAACTTTTGCGCCTTCTTCAGACGCTGGAGGATGAAATGCGCGACGCTGCTACCGAGTTGAAATTTGAGTATGCCGCACGTCTCAGAGACGAGATCAATGATCTGCGCCGTGAGCTACGAGACGCTCGCTAATGAATGAGTAACCTGAGACTGTGTCTGAAAAAATCATTGTTCGTGGCGCTCGGGAACACAATCTTAAAAACGTCAGTCTCGAGCTTCCGCGCGACAAACTCATTGTTTTTACCGGACTTTCTGGTAGCGGCAAGAGTTCTTTAGCTTTCGACACAATCTATGCCGAAGGTCAACGTCGTTATGTGGAAAGCCTGTCTGCATATGCGCGCCAGTTTTTAGGTCAGATGGATAAGCCTGATGTTGATGTCATTGAAGGTTTATCTCCTGCTATATCCATAGATCAGAAATCGGCGTCCAGAAATCCACGCTCGACTGTGGGCACAATCACGGAAATTTATGATTATCTCCGCTTGTTGTATGCCCGAATCGGTGTTCAGCATTGCCCAACAGATGGGATAGCTCTGCAACGCCAGACACCCCAGCAAATTGTTGATCGAGTAATGAAGTTAAAAGAGGGCACTCGCTTCCAAATACTTGCTCCCGTTGTGCGCGGACGCAAAGGCGAATATGACACTTTGCTTGCTGAGATCGCTGGGCAAGGTTTTGTGCGCGCACGTATTGATGGCACGGTCTGGGATATCGGAGAGTTTCTAGCTTCGACTGAAAAGCTCGCTCGTTATGAGAATCACACTATTGACATCATTGTGGATCGATTGGTGCGGCGAGATGACATTGAACGACGTCTCACCGACTCACTAGAGACTGCCCTAAAGATGGCCGAAGGTGTGGCGTGCGTGGATCTTGTTGGTGCTGATGGTGAAGAGGGTGAAGTTCTTACGTTTAGCCAACATCTTGCATGTCCGCAATGTGACGCAAGTTTTGAGGAACCTGCACCTCGTAATTTTTCATTCAATTCGCCCTACGGTGCGTGTGAACATTGCGATGGTCTCGGAACCAAGTTCGAGGTGGATGCAGAACTTGTTGTGCCTGATTCATCGATGTCGTTAGGCGAGGGTGCGTTAGCGCCATGGAGGAGTGCACATACTCAATATTTTCACCGCATGCTGGTTGCTCTGTGTGAACAAGAGGAAATTGATATTGATAAACCGTGGTCCCAGCTCACTGCCAAACAACAAAAACTCGTGTTGCAAGGAAAAGCTGGAGCGATGCAGGTCAAGTACCGCAATCGTTTTGGCAAGGTACGACAGTTCAGCACCACTTATGAAGGAGTGATTCCTTGGATTAAGCGTCGCCATGTAGATGCTGAATCTGATTGGACGCGCGAGCAGTTCGAGTCGTACATGCGTGAGGTGCCTTGTCCGGTGTGCGAAGGAGCTCGGTTGAAGCCTTCTTCGTTGGCTGTAACCATCAACGGTAAACACATTTCTGAAGTGTGTGATCTTCCTATCGGAGAATCTTCTGGGTTTTTGGCAGGCTTGGTGCTCAGTGATCGTGACGCGATGATTGCAGAACGCGTGACAAAAGAAATCAATGCTCGTCTTGGCTTTTTGCTGGATGTAGGACTCGACTATCTCACCCTTGCGCGTTCTGCAGGAACCTTGGCAGGTGGCGAGGCGCAGCGTATTCGTTTAGCGAGCCAAATTGGTTCTGGCCTTGTGGGTACTTTGTACGTGCTTGATGAGCCCAGTATCGGTCTGCATCAGCGAGACAACAAACGATTGATTGACACTTTGGTGCGATTACGTGATCTTGGAAACACTGTGATTGTGGTGGAGCATGATGAAGACACCATTCGGGAGAGTGACTGGATTGTTGACATTGGACCTGGCGCGGGAGAACATGGTGGTGAAGTGGTCTACAGCGGACCAGTGGCTGGGATTACAAAAGTTAAAGAGTCGGTCACGGGTCAATATCTTTCTGGGCGGACAAGCATTTCTGTACCTCGGGTTCGCCGAACACCGTCAGGTGAGCAGTTAGTCATCAGAGGGGCTCGTGAACATAACCTGCAAAACATTGATGTAACTATCCCGTTGGGCTGTTTTGTGTCTGTAACAGGAGTGTCAGGAAGCGGTAAGAGCACCTTGATTCGTGACATTTTGCTGCCAGCGATGATGCAGAAGATTTACAAGAGTAAAGAATCTCCGGGGAAACATAAGAGTGTTGAAGGTATCGATGCCATCGACAAGATCATTGATATGGACCAGTCACCAATTGGCCGAACACCTCGATCGAATGCTGCGACGTATACCGGTGTTTTTGATTCGATTAGGAAACTCTTCGCTGCGGCTCCTGAGGCCAAAGTGCGCGGTTACCAGCCAGGACGTTTTAGTTTCAATGTGAATGGTGGTCGGTGTGAAGCGTGCTCAGGCGATGGCACCATCAAGATAGAGATGCACTTTCTGCCTGATGTATATGTTCCGTGTGAGGTGTGTAAAGGCGCTCGCTATAACCGAGACACTTTGGAAATCACTTTCAAAGGCAAGAACATTGCAGAAGTTCTCGATATGCCAATTTCAGAAGCGCTTGAGTTCTTTTCTAATCAGCCCAATATTGCGCGGTATATGCAAACTTTGGTTGATGTTGGATTGGGTTATGTGCGGCTTGGTCAGTCGGCCCCAACTTTGTCTGGTGGAGAAGCACAACGCGTGAAACTTGCTAGCGAATTAGCAAAGCGATCAACAGGCCACACCTTGTACTTGCTTGATGAGCCCACTACTGGTCTTCATTTTGAAGACGTTCGTCGTTTGCTCACCGTACTTTCTCGACTTGTTGATCAGGGAAACTCGGTACTGGTGATCGAGCACAATCTTGATGTCATTAAGACTGCAGATTGGATTATTGACTTGGGTCCAGAAGGTGGCCGAGGCGGCGGTCTTGTTGTAGCTGAAGGTACCCCTGAAAAGGTTGCACGAAGTACAAAGAGTCACACTGCCCGTTTTCTTGCGCCTTTACTGCAAGCCTCTAGCGCAACAGACGAGCACAGCGAAAGTAAATCCTCTTTGGTGACAAAGAAAGCAGCGTCAAAAAATACAAAGGCGAGCCCTGCGATTCCAAAGAAGAAAGCTACAACTGCTGCTGCAGCCTCGAAGAAGCCGGTAAAGAAAGTAGCAAGTTCTGCGCGTCCGCGGACCGTAAAGAAGTAGTAATGACCGTTTCTAGACCACCAGCGGGAAGTATTCCCACGTCGCCTGGTTCTTATCAATTCAAGGATGAACTTGGTCGTGTTCTCTATGTCGGTAAGGCATCAAATCTGAGATCTCGACTGTCCAACTATTTTCAAGATGCCTCCTTGCTTCATCCTCGAACAGCGGCGATGGTTGCGGCAGCTCATTCGGTTGAGTGGATAGAGGTCCGCAATGAGTTGGAAGCTCTCATGCTGGAGTATTCGCTTATCAAACAGCATCGCCCAAGATTCAACGTGCGTTTGATGGACGACAAAAGTTACCCGTTCCTGGCAATCACTGTAGATGAGCAATGGCCCCGTGCTGTGGTGATGAGGGGAACGAAACGTAAAGGGACTCGGTACTTTGGGCCGTATGCACATGCATGGGCAATACGTGAAACGCTTGATCTATTGCTGCGCACATTCCCTGTACGTACATGTAGTCAAGGAAAATTCAACCAGCACCAAAAGCTGGGCAAACCGTGTCTGCTTTTTCACATTGAAAAATGTAGTGGTCCATGTGTGAATGAGATTTCTCAAGATGAGTACGCCCAGCATGTTCAAGGTTTGACGGCTTTTTTGGATGGTGACAACGAAGAGATTGTGGCCGCCTTGCAAAAGGATATGTTGAGTGCCTCAGACAATCTTGAGTTTGAGAAGGCCGCAAGACTGCGTGATCGTCTAGGTGGGGTGCGTCGTGCCATAGAAACGCAGTTAATGGTGGGTGAACGCAGCGAAGATTTTGATCTCATTGGCTGCAGTGATGATGACCTGGAGGCAGCTGTCCAAGTGTTTTATGTACGCAAGGGCAGAGTGGTAGGTCGTAAGGGTTTCATTCTGGACAAAGCAGAAGAGCTATCGGATGGGTCATTGGTTGAAGAGATCATCAAGGCCATGTATGGAGAAGAGCCACCACTTGGTATTCCAGGTCTTATTCTTGTGACTCATTTACCAGAGTTTGCGACGGTGTTGGAGCAGTGGCTCGCACAACAAAAGGGATCTCTCGTCGAACTGCGTGTTCCGCAACGCGGGGACAAGAAGACCTTGATGGAGACTGTGGTCAATAACGCTCGAGAGGAATTTGTCAGACATCGCATGAGGCGTGCGTCGGATCACAATGCACGAAGTCGTGCATTGTCGGAATTGCAAGAGATTTTGGATTTACCCGAAGCTCCCCTTCGTATTGAGTGCTACGACATGGCGCATTTACAGGGAACGGATTATGTCGGTTCCATGGTCGTTATGGAGGACGGTCTTCCCAATAAAAGGGAGTATCGAAGATTTCGTATCAAAGATGTTGTTGGCAATAATGATTACGCGGCGATGAAAGAGGTTTTGCATCGTCGTCTGTCGGCGTACATCAGTGAGCGCGATGAAATTGACGAAGACAGAGAGTCCCGACCCAAGAAATTTGCTTATCCACCACAACTTCTCCTGGTGGACGGCGGCAAAGGTCAACTTGGGGTGGCTGTAGAAGTGGTCAATGAGTTGGGTTTGGCTGATGAGATTCCAGTGGCTGCTATTGCAAAAAAGTTTGAAGAAATTTATGTTCCTGGTCGAAGTGAACCCATCCGGATACCTCGGGGTAGTGAGTCCTTGTTCATGCTGCAACGCATTCGTGATGAGGCGCACCGTTTTGCCAATACCTTCCATCGCGAATCACGAAGTAAACGTATGGTTGCATCTTCCTTGGAAGGCGTAGAGGGTCTTGGTGAAGCACGTGCCAAACGCCTAGTAAAGGAGTTGGGCTCAGTGAAGGCCATAAAATCGACTTCCTTGGAAGATCTGATTGCTATTTCATGGTTACCAGCGAAAGTTGCTCGGAGTGTGTTCATGCACCTTCATAAGGATGTTGCACCAATTGAAGAAACAGTTGAAGGAGATGATGCGTGATGACACAAGATTTGGGATGGGATGATCATGCGCAGTGGTGGATTGATGGTTTTACAAATGGTGTAGATCCTGAATATGAAGAACAGATTATTCCACTAGCAACAAGTGAATTGAACGGGTACTCCAAGATTCTCGATGTGGGATGTGGTGATGGGCAAATTGCGCGCTCTCTGGTAGCGCAGGGATCTGAAGTGTTAGGTGTTGACCCCACGGAACTACATATACAGATAGCGCAGGAACGTGGCGGTGGAGTCGTGTATGTGTTGGGTTCTGCCACCTCTTTACCCGTGGAGAATGAAACACAGGATGCGGTTGTGGCTTGTCTGGTCTTTGAACATATTGATGAACTGGAATCAGCAATTGCTGAAGTAGTACGCGTTTTGAAACCTGGCGGACAATTTAGTTTCTTTCTTAATCATCCTTTGTTGCAAACACCAGGTAGTGGTTGGATTGATGATCACATTGTGGACCCACCCGAGCAATACTGGCGAATTGGGCCGTACCTCATTGAAACCGATTCATTGGAAGAAGTCGAATCCAATGTGTTTATTCGTTTTATTCATCGTCCATTGAGTAGGTATATCAATGCTCTCAACGATGCAGGATTGGTGTTGGAGAGGATGTTGGAACCTTCTCCACCAGAGGGCTTTTTGGCCAGGGCTCCCGAATATGCGCTTGCATCTACAATTCCTCGTCTGTTGTACTTGCGTTTACGCAAGCCACTGGATGCATAGGTAAAGTGCAGTTGTGACCGACATTCTTGTAGTGACTGGACTTTCCGGCGCTGGGCGTTCTCAGGCGGCGGACGACTTGGAAGACCTCGGATGGTTTGTTGTCGATAACTTGCCTGTAGTCCTGATTGACAAGGTTGTTGAATTGACCGGCGAAGCGGGTGGCGAGATCGGGAAACTGTGTCTCGTCGTAGGCAATGCTCGCCACCAAACGGCAATTCTCGAATCCATCGAATTGCTTCGCTCGCAGGGTCATACGGTTCGCATTCTATTTTTAGAGGCTTCTACTCGTGAATTAGTTCGCCGGTATGAAGCGACTCGCCGTAAGCATCCGATGAGTGATGGGATAATGGGGCTTGAGAGCGTGATTGAATCTGAGCGATCTGCGATTAATCAGGTCAAGGCAGCTGCTGATTTATTGATTGATACCACCGGGCTCTCTGTGCATGACTTGAAACGGCAAATGGTGCAGTTATTTGGTCCCGATAACGCTGGTGATGCACTACAAATCTCTGTGGTCTCGTTCGGTTTCAAAAATGGTGTTCCCATGGATGTCGACATGGTGTTTGATGTGCGATTTCTCCCCAATCCACACTGGAACGAAGATTTACGTCCTCTCAGTGGGCTCGAGAGTGCTGTCAGAGCATTTGTTCTGGATCAACCACTGGCTGGGGAATTCCTTGAACGCGTGACCTCGCTAGTAGATGTCATTTTGCCCGCATTGCTCCACGAAGGACGTAGTTATCTCACCATTGGCGTGGGCTGCACTGGGGGTCGCCATCGATCCGTGGCGATTTCTGAGGAATTAGGTCGAATGTTGACTGCCCAGGGCCAAAACCCACGTGTGAGTCATCGGGACATATCTCTGTAGGGCAATCTTCGCTCAGAGGTGCTAGCGAACTAAGATTGAAAGGTCCGACAGAGAATTTGGCGGGCGAGAATCGAAAGGCCGCGCTGTGACCGTACGTGTAGGAATTAATGGATTTGGGCGCATTGGGCGCAAT
>JAUMDU010000082.1:0-7209 GCA_032121425.1 Ilumatobacteraceae bacterium
AGGAATCAGAATCTTCCAACCCAAGTTCATCAACTGGTCATAACGGAATCGAGGAAGAGTTGCGTGCAACCACACATAGAAGTACAAGAACGCAACAACCTTCAGCATCAGCCACACCGTTCCTTCCAATGCATTAGGAATTAACGGGATGTCCAACACAGTGTCACCTATAGCGATGGGTTGAGGTCCACCAAAGAACAGCGTCACAATCAGCGCAGACATAGTGATCACGTTCATGAACTCAGCCAAGAAGAACAAAGCAAAACGAATTGATGAATATTCGGTGTTGAATCCACCGACAAGTTCTTGTTCTGCTTCCACCAAGTCAAATGGGGGGCGATTTAGTTCCGCAGTTGCAGCAATAAGGAAAATGACGAAGGGCACGAAACCAGTGGCAACGATGTTCCAATTACCTATCGATGACTGCATGTCCACAATGCCAGCCGTGGACAAAGTTCCCGACACAATCAGGACTGCACCAATAGACAAACCAAGTGCAGCTTCATAAGAAACCATCTGGGCCGAAGCACGTACCGAACCCAACAATGGATACTTCGAACCACTTGACCATCCCGCCAACATGATTCCGTAGACCGCGATGGAAGAGACCACGAGGGCAAAAAGAACTCCCACAGGTGGATCTGCCAATTGCAAACGAGTCTGCTCTCCGAACAATGTCACCATTCCACCGTTGCCATCGCGGTAGTCCCCACCTAATGGAATAACCGCAAAAGCCAAGAATGCCGGCACTAATGACAAATATGGTGCGAGACGAAAGACGAAACGATCCGAGCGCTCTGGCAATAAATCTTCCTTGAAGAACAATTTGATTCCATCTGCCAACGTCTGCAGCAGACCCCAAGGACCGGCCTTGTTGGGCCCCACTCGGTTTTGCATTCCTGCAATTGTCTTGCGCTCAAACCACACCATCAACATGGTGGCCACAAGACCTAAGACAAACACAATGAGGACTTTGACCAGAACGATGATCAAGGGGGTCCAGAAAAGATCGCCTTCTAGCAATGGATCAACTGCAAGCAATGCGCTCATCACATTGACTCAATTCTTACATCGACGACATCATCTGAACGACGAATCAATTCACGAATATCTGCACCTGGTTGATTAAACGGAACACTCGCAGTTCCGCGAGGAATGTGATCGGACACAAACACTGGCAACACAATGCTGCTATGTGAATTAGAGACCTTTACTGAAGTTCCCTCGGCTACTCCCACACGATCAAGATCCAACGAGTGAATCCATACACCCGCACCAGGTGCCAACTGAGACATCGAAGGACTTGTCACCGTTCCCACTGCTTTGTCATACAACTTACGAGAAACGTTGATGCGGAAGTCATAGGAATTTCGTGGTGACACCACTGGCGCTGGACTAGAACTATTTGTTGCAGTGGCGTTATGCACAACGATGCCATCACGTTTCACTGCTACAGCAGTTGTTGTTGCCCCAAAGCCAGCCACAGACTTCGACATTTTTTTCTGCACGTCAGCCAATGTGGTGACACCCATGTCATGTCCAAGTAGGAGTCCCAGTTCGGCCGCAACCATCCAATCAACACGTGATGTACCCCGTGGTGTGATTTTCTGTGCAACGTTGGTTACTCGGCCTTCAAGGTTCATTGTCGTGCCGTCTTTTTCGGCATAGGCAGCCGCGGGTAACACCACATCTGCATGAGCTGCACTTTGTGTCAAGAAAGTATCAATTGCAACTACAAATTTTGCACCTGCTATTCCACGGCGAGCCAGATCTGCATCGGGCACATCATTGAGTGGGTCAGCACCTAACAAAATCAGACAATCCACTTGACCATTCGATGCTGCTTCAAGAATGTGGGCAGCATCACGGCCCGCTTGTGGTGCTAGCCCCACAGTGAGTGCACCACGCACGTTTCCGCGGCGCAAAACGGGAAGCACAGTTGCAGAAGGAGTATGCGCAATCACTGCATCAATTGCGGCCATCGTGTGTGTTGCCAACTCAGCCAAGTTTCCTCGTCCAGCGACAACAACCACTGGGCCACTGGCCAACTGTGTAGCCACATCTGCATCTGACAACAATGCCGTCACTGCTGATGCAGTTGTTCCTGCTTCTGAACGCACACTGCGCCATGCCAGTTGGGTAACACCAGTTTCAGTGGGTGATACCTCAATGATGCGTACACCTTTTTTCTGTACCGCGTCGCGAAGGCGAATGTAGAGAACTGGCAATTCTTCTTTAAGGTCTGGAGCAAGAAGTACAACAGTTGAAGCCGCCGCCATTGCATCAATAGTTGCCTGCGGATATGCGAATACTTCACCGGGTAGGCCATCATCTAACTGTGCGTCTCGCATGGAAACACCAAGGGCATCGGCAAGTTGTGCCCATATAAAGGCATCTTCGTTTGTTCCACGTGCGCCGCCCAAAATTGCAACTGATCCAGGGCGAGCATGTCGAATAGTGCGCGCCACTGCATCCAATGCAGTTGACCAAGATGCGACTTCGAATGAATCACCAGATTTCATCTGCGGATTTACAAGACGGTCAGGTGAGTTAACAGATTGGAAATTGAAACGACCTTTATCGCACAACCAACCCCAGTTCACTGGGTCACTATCCACGCCTTGATACCGCAGCAACTCATCGCGACTTGATTGCACAACAGTGCGGCAACCGACAGAACATGTCGTACAGGTACTCTCGCGCTGTTCAAGATCCCATGGGCGGGCTTTAAAGCGATACGGCTGAGCAGTCAATGCACCCACAGGGCAGATTTGCACTGTGTTGCCCGAAAAATACGATGCAAAAGGTTCATCGGGGAAAGTCATTACCTGAGTGTTGTTTCCTCGTTGAGTGAAACTAATCAGGGCATCGCCCGCTACTTCATCGGCGAAACGTGTGCAGCGATCGCACAAAATGCATCGCTCACGATCCAAAAACACAAGGTCACTGATGGGAATGGGCTTTTCATAGTGACGCTTCTCTTCAACGAAGCGGCTCTCGCCTGCTCCATGGCTAAAGGCTTGATCTTGAAGTGGGCATTCACCACCTTTGTCACACACTGGACAATCCAGAGGATGATTGGCCAACAACAGTTCAATCATTCCTTCTTGTGCGCGTTTGACTTGATCGGTATCAGTGCGGACAATTTGTCCCTCTGCAACCGGAGTCATACAACTCACCACCATCATCGGCCCACGAGGACCTTCTACTTCGACGAGACATTGACGACACATGCCCACAGAACTCATGCGTGGGTGGTAACAGAAACGAGGGATGTATTCGTCTACGCGATCAGCAGCCGCGATGATGTACTCGCCCTTTTGTGCAGCAACAGTACGACCATTAATCGTGATGCTGACCGCATTGGGATCAGGCTCTGGCATTGGTGTTTCTGAAGAGTCAATATCAATAGTTGTCATTGGCTTACCACCGTAAGAGGAATATGCACGCGCTTCGTCACTCGTGCTTCAAATTCTTCACGGAACAAAGTAAGAGCTGAATGAACTGGTACGTACGCCGATGGCCCCACAAAACAAATGGTGTTCATCTTGTAAGGAAAAGGCACGGCGGTGAGACCCAGTTTCTCATTTGATGCATGAGGGAAAGTTCCTGGACAAATTGACTCACCTACTTCTAGTAGTTGATCAAGATCAGCATCGGTGCCTTTGCCGTCTACAACGCGCGACAAGATGCGCTCTAGCCATGTGCCACCTTCGCGACATGGAGTGCACTTGCCGCATGATTCATGCGCATAAAAACGAGTAAGTGTGAGTGCAGCACGAGGAATATCTGTGGTGTGATCCATCACCATCACTGCACCAGATCCGAGCATCGACCCGGCAGGACCTACTTGGCTTGCTTCGAACGGAAGATCTAATTGATCGGCAGTAAACCATGGCGCAGATCCACCACCTGGGACAAATGCCTTCAATTCATTTCCATCGCGCATTCCTTGGCAGAACTCGTCTCCGAATAAAAGATCGCGGAAAGTTGTAGTGCCATTGACGATTTCATAAACACCTGGGCGCTTGACGTGCCCAGACACTGCCACCATGCGAGTGCCAGGTGAAGTAGGAGTGCCGATTGCTGTGTAAGCGGTTGCACCGTTGCGTAAAAGCCACGGAAGATTCGCCAACGTTTCAACGTTGTTCACAATTGTTGGCTGACCATAAAGACCATTTGCTGCAGGGAAATAAGGAGGCTTCAAGCGAGGCATTCCTCGATTGCCTTCCAAACTTTCAATCAATGCAGTCTCTTCACCCACCACGTAGGCACCAGCTCCCCAATGCAACACGATGTCTACCGAAAACTGTGTGCCCAAAATGTTCTTACCGACATATCCGGCTGCATATGCCTCATTAAGAGCAGCAGCAACGCGTTCTTGAGCCAACGCCATTTCGCCACGGATATAGAGGAAACACTGAGACAATCCCGCTGCATAACACGCAATCAAACATCCCTCAATGAGTTGATGCGGATCGCGTTCCATTAGCAAACGGTCCTTGTATGTGCCCGGTTCGCTTTCGTCGCCGTTAACAACCAAATAACGAGGCCACACACCTTGTGGTGTGAGTCCCCACTTATTACCCGCAGGGAAACCTGCACCGCCACGGCCCAAGATGGTTGCACTCTTGACTTCATCGTGTACTTGAGTTGCTGGTTGTGCAAGCGCAGCGCGTAGACCTGCATAACCATCAGTTGAGAGATAGCGCTGCAACGTAAAAGAGTCTTCATATTGAAAACGCGAGGTCACAATCTTGGGACGATCACCTTCATAAAACCCTGGGGCAAATGCCCACGTTCCACCGGGATTGCTAGTCATAGCGCAGCCTTTCCATCAAGCCAAGCTGGACCTTGCGTCACATCTTTGGGATCGACAGCACCTACTGCCCTATCTGCCGGAATTGATTGACGCACAACAGCCACTGTGCCATGAGCGGGAATCTCGCCTTCCAGTTCGCCTGCACGAAGTTGATCTACGAGAGTGTCAAAGTTTTCAGATGTCACGCGGAATCGGTATCGGTAATTCACTTGCAAACAAGGAGCTTCTGTACACGCTGCTTGACATTCCGCTTTTTCCAATGTGAACAAACCATCAGGCGTTGTTGCACCCATGTGAATTCCTAATGTTGATTCAGCATGATGCATCAACTCTTCAGCACCCATCAATGCACATGACATTGTCCCGCAGATGTTGATGAGATATTTACCCACAGGTTCAAACTTGAACATCTCGTAGAACGAAGCTGTTCCGTAGACCTCAGCTGGTGTGGCCCCAACGAGATCGGCAATATGAGCCATCGCGTCGTTAGTGACGTAACCATCTTGTTGTTGGGCGAGATGAAGCAATGGGATAGTCGCCGAACGTGGACGCGGATAGCGACCGATGATTTCGCGAGCGAGACGCACGTTGTCCTCTGTTAGTCGAGCCATTAGCGATCGACCTCCCCTAGAACTGGATCAATTGAAGAAATAACGGCCACAGCATCTGCAACCAAGCCGCCGCGCATCATGTGTGGCAATGCTTGAACATTGACAAAAGAAGGCGCGCGCACGTGCATTCGATATGGAGTGGGAGAACCATCGCTCACGATGTAGCAACCAATCTCTCCACGCGGACTTTCAATTGCCACGTACACTTCACCTTCAGGAACTTTGAATCCCTCAGTGAAAATCTTGAAGTGGTGAATGAGAGCTTCCATTGATTCATCAATACGTGCCCGTGGTGGTGGTGTCACTTTTTTATTCTGAATGCGATAATCACCAGAAGGCATGCGATCGAGGATCTGATACACAATTTTCATTGATTCACGAATCTCGTTAAAGCGAATGGCGTATCTGTCGTAAGCATCGCCGTGTTCGCCCACCACAACATCAAAATCAACTTCGTCATAACGTAAATACGGTGTATCGCGACGAAGATCCCAAGGAACTCCGGTGGAACGAAGAATTGGTCCAGTTGCACCCAATGCCATCGCCTCGCGAGCCGTGATCACGCCCACGCCTTGCAAGCGCTCACGCCAAATGGGTTGGCCCGTCATCAAGATGTCGTATTCTTCCAACCGCGAAGGAAGACTCTCCAAGATTTCAAGCACATCGTCGCGCCAACCAGCTGGCAAGTCGGCAGCTACTCCTCCGGGTCGAATGAAGTTGTGGTTCATGCGCAACCCGGTCACTTTTTGGAAAAAGCGAAGTACTTCTTCTCGCTCACGCCAGCCGTACAACATCATCGAGATTGCGCCAAGGTCCATACCGTTTGTTGCGAGGAACAAAAGGTGGCTGCTCATGCGGTTCAATTCAGAAAGCAACATACGCATCCACACGGCACGCTCGGGAATGTCTTGATCAATGCCGAGCAACTTCTCAACGGCCATTGAAAACACAAGTTCGTTATTCAGTGGCGAGAGATAATCCATACGGGTGACATTGGTGCCACCTTGCATATAGGTCAGTGACTCTCCCGTTTTCTCCATGCCCGTGTGCAAATAACCAATGATGGGCTTGCAACGAAGAACGGTTTCGCCTTGAAGTTCGAGCATTAACCGCAACACACCATGAGTACTGGGGTGCTGGGGACCCATGTTGATGATCAT
Organism: Ilumatobacteraceae bacterium; assembly: GCA_032121425.1. Classification (GTDB taxonomy): domain Bacteria; phylum Actinomycetota; class Acidimicrobiia; order Acidimicrobiales; family Ilumatobacteraceae; genus UBA2093. The sequence goes on from JAUMDU010000082.1 coordinate 6,594, forward strand.
TGTTTGATCCTCGGGTGCTTCTGTCTGCATTTCTGCCAGAGCAGCAGCATCTGCTTCACTCATGCGAAGAACAGAGCCCACTTCACGGAACAATTCCTTGGCACTTAATTCACTGCGCGAACGAAGTTCTTGTCCACCTTCACTTGTGCCCGCAGCAACAACTTTTGGATTCTGTGTGGCGGTCATGAGTTGGCGCCTTTGAACTGCACGGGAATTGCTCCGGCGCTGTAATCCTTACGTAAAGGGTGTCCGTCCCAATCTTCTGGCATCAAAATGCGCGTCATATCGGGATGGCCATCAAAAGAGATGCCGAACATGTCGAAAGTTTCCCGTTCGTGTGCCTCGGTACCTGGATGAAGATCAAACAACGAAGGAAGAACTGCATCAGATTCTGCAACCTGCACACGCAATCTGAGCCGTTGACGTTGCTCCAACGACAACAAGTTGACTACTACTTCAAATCGCTCTGGAGCAATATCTGCAGGCAAGGATCTAGCGGGATGTGTGAGGTAGTCCACACCAGTGAGATCAACACACACATCAAAACCATCTACAACCAGTGCTTTGACAACCGCGATGTATTTGTCGCGAGGAACAAAGACCACTTTTTGCCCGA
>JAUMDU010000083.1:0-5352 GCA_032121425.1 Ilumatobacteraceae bacterium
ACTTCACCATGTTCAAATGGGTTCATTGTTCCTGGATCCACATTGATGTAGGGATCAAGCTTTTGCATGGTGACGCGCAAACCACGCATCTTCAACAAACGACCAAGCGATGAAGCGGTCAAACCCTTACCGAGGGAACTTGCAACACCACCGGTCACGAAAATGTGCTTTGGCATTGGTACTCCCGCCAGACTCGAACTGCTAACGGGATTTCAGCATAACCCAAGTAGAGCCCTGGGCGTGCATCGTCCACATTTAGGAGCCGCGAGGCTTCTTTGTCACCTTTTCTGGCGTTGTCGCCCCCAGTTTGAGCAACAAGTCACCCGCGTGAGCAAGTGCTGACTCGTCAGCGACGCCACCCGAGAGCATTCGCGCGATCTCAGCGACGCGATCTTGGCGTTGAAGTATTTCGGCGGAGCCAAATGTTTTTGCACGTTCTACTTTTTTAGAGACCACTACTTGATGATGTGCAGAGGCCGCCACCTGGGCCAAGTGTGTGACGGCAAGAACTTGATGTGCTCCCCCCAATTCGCGCAACGATGAGGCAACTGCAATTGCGGCTGCGCCTCCAATGCCTGCATCCACCTCATCAAAAACCATGGTGGCGGGTTCAGATGTCAACACCAGTCGCAGTGACAGCATCACTCGCGCCAGTTCTCCACCACTTGCCACCTTCGATAGTGGCGCAGGCGCACTACCAGGGTTAGCTGCAAGCAAAATGACTACTGAGTCCCCTGCCAGATCCGTTGTTTCATCACCCACTGAGACCTGCACCGTTGCATGTGGCATAGCGAGTTCTTTAAGACGCTTCTCAATGGCTTTGGCCAATTTTGGAGCCGCCCCTCTGCGAGCCTCACCCACCAGTTTTTGCTCGTGTCGCAATTGCTTCAAAGCATCTTCACGTTTGTGCTGTAGCTCAAGCACCCGCTCGCTATAGCCCAGCAACTCATCTAGGCGACCCCGTGCCTCAGCACCAAACGTCATCACATCCTCAAGTGAGTCTCCGTACTTCCTTTGCAAATCGCGCAAGGCTTGACGCCTGCGACGAATATGTTCAAGGCGCTCAGGATCTTCTTCAATTTTTTCAGCTTGAGCACGAATAGTCAGTCCAATATCTTCAAGGTCTGCCAAAACGCCACGTAAACGCACACTCAATTCATCCATTGAAGAAATTGCCGCAATGTCTCGCGAGGCATGACCAGTTGTCTCCGTGGCACCACCGTCACCTAAAAGTTGTTCAGTTGCTTGCCACAAGGCTTCACGGTGGCGCACCACATCGGCAAGGAGATCTTCTTCGCGAGACAAATCTTCGTCTTCGGTGGCTGACTCAATGAGTGAGGATTCAATTTCTTCACATTGGTATGTCAGCAAGTCAATCTCGCGAGCACGAGATTTTTCATCTCCACCCAATGCCGCCAACAACGCATCAATATTGACAACTTCATCTCGTGCCTTCCGCAATGGCGTCACATCGATGCGTGCATACGCATCGAGACTGTCGCGCTGAGCACCGGTGGACAACAAACGCTGGTGCCCATGTTGGCCATGAATGTCCACTAACTCTTGACCCAATTCGGCAAGGGCGGACACCGTAGCCATTCGACCATTAATATAGGCGCGGCTACGACCCTCCCGATGAATCGTACGAGCAAGAATCAGTTCTTCTTCGCCTGTTGTGGTTGTCCGCACAAAACGAGCTTCCACGTGAGCTTCATCGGCACCATCACGAATAACTGTCGACTCGGCGCGTTGACCACACACCAGGTTGATGGCCTCTACCAACATTGTTTTCCCAGCACCAGTTTCACCCGTAAAAACGGTGAAACCTTCGTCAAATGTGAGGCGAGAAGATTCGATGATTCCTAGATTTTCAATGGACAATTCCACGAGCATCAGCGGTCACTTAATCCAAACTTGGTCTTAAGGATCTGATGGAAACGTCTTTCTTCAAATCGAACGAATCGCGCAACTTCATCAGCGGCCTTAAGTTCAATAACATCACTCGGGCTCAGTGTGTGCACTAGAGCGCCATCGATGGCAACACTGACGCTTCTATGACCTAACACTTCAACCCGAATTGATTCGCTTGGGTCAAGAACCATGGAACGATCAAACAACATGTGTGGTGAAACCGGAGTAACCAGCAAGGCGCGAAGCCTTGGCGACAAAATGGGACCACGTGCAGACATTGAATATGCAGTAGACCCCGTGGGTGTGGCAATGATGAGACCATCAGCGGCATACGTGGTGAACGGAGCTCTATCAATATCAACCCCAAGACGCACCGTATGGCCCGCATCCTTTTTCTCAATAACTACTTCGTTGAGGGCTAACAAATTGGCAAGCCGCGCACCATTGGACCAAAGAGCCACTTCCACCAACATGCGATCGTCGTAGTCGAATTGGGATCCAATGGTGCCACTCTTCCATGCACTCAACGCATCTAGAACTGCTTCTTGTTCCACCGTTGCTAAATACCCCAACATGCCAAGGTTGACTCCAATAATGGGAACGGGAGCACCAGCAAGTGCGCGCACCGCACGCAACATCGTTCCGTCTCCACCAATCGAGACCAGAACGTCAGTGGTTGAAATATCTCCCACCTCAGCCTCTGGTGCTTGGATAACGAGGGCATCTGACTCGTCAATGACAGCGACACAATCGTGCTCTAGGGCCCAACGAGAAATAGAACGAGCCAATTCGAGTGCATCTGGGCGAAACCGATGGACTGCCAAACCAATACGACTCATGACACACAACCTAGGCAACGAAGTGGGCACTTCACCCACATGAGAAACTCAATGTTGCCCTCTGCCCCCTTAATGGGCGATTCCACAACCGATTCCACTGCGCCACCACATAGTTCCACCGATTCCGTCACTGTTTCGATTGCACGCAGATGAATCTCAGGATCAGTGATCACGCCTCGGCCTCGTGAGACCTCTTGGCGCCCTGCTTCAAATTGCGGCTTTACCAACAACACCATCTCGGGTTGAGTAAACCCATCTTCAGCACTGCACGCTGCCATCAAAGCAGCCATGACTTTGGTTAAAGAGATAAAAGACAGGTCAGCAACAATCAGTGAACATGGAAAATCAATATCGGGCTGCGAGAGATCTCGAACATTGACACCATCTCGCCAGACCACACGCGCATCGTCTTTTATGCGCTCATGTAATTGATTTCTTCCCACATCGAGAGCCAAGACACGTTGCGCCCCTTTTTGGAGAACACAATCGGTAAACCCCCCAGTTGATGCCCCTGCATCTAACACGGATCGACGCTCTACATTGATGCCAAAGACCTCGAGAGCGTGCGCCAGTTTTTCACCACCTCGACTCACGTATTTCTTTTCTACAACGACAGATATTGCTTCATCAGGCGACACTAAGCGTGAAGATTTCTGCGCAAAACTGCCTGCCACCAGCACTGCGCCGTCTTCAATGAGGCGAGAAGCCTCGGATCGGGTTGTCGCTAATCCACGTTTCACCAAAGCAGCATCTAGTCGCATCCGCACACACAAAGCGTACTTGCCACATCTTGCGAGGGGTTTACAAAATCTGGTCCACAATCGCTGACAAATTGGCTCCCACCACATCAGCATTGATGCCCTCAGCCGACGGCGTCATCCCACTGAGAACTAATCCGAATGCACATCCCACAGTACGAGCAAATGCACCATCAGTGGAAACAAGATCACCCACCATCAGCATTTCATGTGCACCAATACCCGGGTTTACGGTTGCTACAAGATCAGCCATCGGCTGATGAGGTTTGCCTGTCACCATTGCCTTGACTCCAGTGGCGTGTTCAATCGCTGCAAGGATCGATCCACCACCCGGAATCGGGCCTTGAGGAGTGGGGTATGTGGGGTCGCTATTTGATCCAATCAGTCGAGCGCCACCGCGCACAGCAGTGAGCGCAGCAGAGAGAATCTCAAAATTAAATTCACGATGAAATCCCACCACAACAGCGTCAAAGTTGCCCTCTACTTCTTGAACGTGATACGGCACCACTACTTCAGCTCCCCTTGAAGTGACTTCTTCAATAAGACCTTCCCCGCCACACACCAAGACTCTTTCGCCCGACATGATGTGGGTGGCAGCAGCCATTGCCGATGTCACCACATCGCCATCAGCCCAGATCCCCACACGTTCAAGAGCGGCATGTTGCTGGGCTCGCGTTGAAAAGGAATTGTTCGTCACAAACAGCACACGAATCGCACGTTCTCTGAGGCGTGCTACAGCATCGCTACTGCCCTTGATGGGCTGATGTGCGAGCCAAATAACCCCATCAAGGTCGCATAACACTGTCTTTAGAGAATCCATTTTGCTCATCGCCTCCAATCCTGCCACCCTTGTGGGCGTGCCTCGTTTTGAACCTTTTCCCGCTCTTCGCTATTCAACTCACGAATCCACCGACATCGGCGTTCTCAGTGCGCCACCTTATGACGTTTTCGATGAAGATCGCCGTGGCCAATACGCACAATCCCATACCCACAACATCGTGCACATTGACTACCCCATCGAGTCTGATGGGGCTCATCGTTACGAGAACGCATCGAAGGTTCTTGCACAGTGGATTTCTGCTGGAGTCCTCGTCGCAGACGCACGTGAATCATTTTCCATCTACCGAATGACCTTTACAGATGATGCCGGTCGGCAACGCACCACTGTCGGCGTCATTGGCGCCTTAGAGGTAGTTGATGAAGGCGCCGGTGGCGTCTTGCCACACGAACGCACAACACCCAAAGCAAAGACCGACCGTCTTGATCTCACACGTGCCACACAAGCAAACCTCAGCCCTGTATGGGGCCTTTCATTAAGTGCAGGACTGACCGAGTTGCTCATGGAACCAGGCGAGCTTGTGTCGCAGTGCACAGATGAAGAAGGCGTACACCACGTCATTGAACGAGTGGACAGCCCCGATCGCGTCCGCGCAATTAGCGCTTGCGTCTCTGCCCAACCGGTTCTCATTGCCGATGGACACCATCGTTATGCAATTAGTCGCACGTACCGCGATGAAGCACGCGCTACATCAGGACCCGCAGGAGCCGAACTCACAATGACCTATGTGGGTGAACTCATCCAAGAACAACTCAGCGTTGCCGCTATCCATCGCCTCTACGACATCTCTGCGAGTTCACTTCTCAGTGCATTGACGCCTTACTACTCCACTGCTGACGCGGGAAAAGTAGACGCACACACCATTGCCCAAATGGATGAAAAGGGTTGTCTGTGCCTTGTGGATGCCAACGGTCAAGGAACATTCTTAATTCCAAATGATACTGAGCTCTCCACAGTGCGTGACCTAGATAGCTCTCGTCTTGAGTATGCACTTTCGAAAACCACG
>JAUMDU010000084.1:0-4046 GCA_032121425.1 Ilumatobacteraceae bacterium
CACGCCACGACACGGTGATTGCCCCACAGGGCGGTCGTGTGTTGATGCCTACAGGTATTGCACTGTCTATTCCTGAGGGATACGCCGGATTTGTCCTGCCCCGCAGTGGTCTTGCACTCAAGCACGGCATCAGTGTGGTGAATGCACCTGGCCTTATCGACTCTCACTATCGAGGCGAGTTGATGGTGGTGCTGTTAAACACTGACCCCACTCGCCCCTATCACATCTCTCGCGGAGACCGTATTGCACAGTTGGTGATTCAACGCGTGGAACACGTGCAATGGAATGAAGTTGCCGAATTAGACGCCAATGACCGCGGCGGCGGCTTTGGCCATTCGGGTCGTTAACTTTCCGTGCGTGGCACTCGCTGAGATAACACGCCTGCTTCGGTGAGCTTCACCACTTCGTCGTGGGTAAGTCCTGCAAGTTCACCCAGAACTATTTCATTGTCTTCACCACGGAATTTAGCCATACCTTGCGTAGAGGTATCAGAAGCTGAAAACACCCATGGCGAATTTGGCACTCGAAACGTGTCACCCGAGCGATCATCCACTTCAATCAACACATTGCGCACTTCGGCCCATTCAGTAGCTGCAATTTCTTTCATCGTGCGCATCACACCCATAGCTAATCCAGATTGCGCCATCACATCTTCAATCTCTTGTGCAGTGTGCACAGATCTCGCCCATTGACGAATCTCCGATACCACTTCGTCAAGGTGTTGCAATCGAGATTCCACGTCTACAAATCGAGGATCTTGCAGTAGTTCAGGGCGATTCATTGCTTTCACAAATAAATCAAAAGTTCCTTTTTCGGCCGGATGACCACTCACCACCACATAGGTTCCGTCGCCTGTTTGCAAAATGGGATAGTCACCGGGTTGAAAAGACCGGATCACATTGGCCGACACTTCCTCTTCAAACAGTTCGTTGTGCACGTGTTCGTTCACATACAACATGGTTTGGGCCATAGAGATATCAATGTGTTGGCCGGTACCAGTTGAAGTGCGCTGAAACAATGCCGCCAATATTCCTGCTGCGGCTTCCATTCCCGTATAGACATCGGCATGGCTGTGAGGATCGTTTGTCGCCACACCGCCGCGTGCACGTGCTTGCAGGCCCGTCATTCCTGTTTCTGCATTCACCACCGTGGCATATGCGCGTCGGCTCTTCCAAGGTCCCGTGCTGCCGTATCCATTGATCGATGCATAAATAAGGCCAGGGTTGATGTCTTTCAACACGTCATAACTAAGTCCGAGTTTGTCCATCACACCGCCACGAAAGTTCTCCACCAACACATCACAATGTTTGACCATTTTTTTCACAAGCTCAATGGCTTCAGGGTGTTTGAGGTCCATGGAGATGTTTTGTTTCCCTACGTTTTGTTGTGCAAAATACGTGGACATTGAGCCCACACGCGGATATGCAAAACGCGTGAGATCTCCTTCGGGTGGTTCCAGTTTGATCACATCTGCACCTAAATCAGAAAGCATTCGCGTGCAATGTGGGCCAGAGAGAACGCGTGTGAAATCAAGAACTCGAATTCCCTCAAGGGGGCGAGGCTGTGTCGTTGGCGTGCTCATCGTCCGGTAAATCTTGGCGCTCGTTTTTCTACGAATGCAGCAGCGGCTTCTTTGTGATCATCAGTAGACATAGTGCGTACCATTGCAGTGGCTTCGGCGTCTAGTGCTGCTTGCAATGTGGCGTCGCCGGCGCGATTGATGTTTTCTTTCATATAGCGCAGTGCAATCGGTGCACGTTGTGCCAACGCCTGGCACCATGCCAATGCCGATGCTGCAAAATCTTCATTGGGAAGCACCACATTGATAATGCCTAAGTCTTGTGCTTCACGTGCAGTGAGACGAGGAGAGGTGAACATCAATTCTTTTGCTTTTGCTTCACCCACTAAACGAGGCAAGAACCACGACGAACCAAAATCTCCACTTGCACCCACATTGGCAAATGCGGTCATCACAATTGCTCGCTCAGCAGCAATACGAATATCCGCAGCTAGCGCAATAGAAAGACCAGCCCCGGCAGCCGCTCCTGGTAATGCCGCAATGACTGGTTGAGGCAATGCGCGCAATGCAGCGCTCACCGTGTTCTGGCGAGAACGAAGTCCTTCAATACGATCCTCCACACTCACGCTGTGTCCAGAGCCTGAACGATGCGACTCGTTCATTCCCTTCACATCACCGCCGGCGCAAAATGCACCTTCTTCACCAGTAATCATCACCACATGGATGTCGGAGCGTGTAGCAATTTCAGGTAACGCCTTCGCAAACCCCGCATACACCTGTTCAGATAATGCATTACGCCGATCAGGTCGATTGAACGACAAAATCGCAACAGGGCCTTCAATACGACCGATGAGATCGTGTTGTCCAGTATCCAAAGTGGTCATCTCTTTCCTTTCGGTCTTCCTCTAGCCTTTCATGTGGGCATGGCGTTGAACGACACGCGGAACTAGATTGAAATATATGAGGAATTGGCCGTGCTGATCTGGATGGACTTAGAGATGACAGGCCTCGATCCTGAGCGCCACGTGATTGTGGAAATCGCAACTCTCGTGACCGACGATGAGCTCAACATCATCGCCGAAGGGCCAGATCTGGTCATTCATCAATCCGATGAAGTTCTTGCAGAGATGGATGACTTTGTCACCAATATGCACACCACAACTGGCTTATTGGACCTGATCAAGGTCTCCACCATCAGTTTGGACGACGCAATGCGTCAGACATTGGACTTCATCCAACTGCATAACCCCGAACAAGGCAAGATTCCCCTCTGTGGAAATTCCATCCGCACAGACCGTGCTTTCTTGGAAAAATACATGCCAGAGATTGAACACTGGCTGCACTATCGCTGTGTAGATGTCTCTACCGTGAAAGAACTCGTCCGCAGGTGGAATCCAGGCCTAGAACATGCACGACCCAAGAGCGAAGGCATCACACATCGCGCAATGGATGACATCCGCAACAGTCTGGCTGAATTGAAGTTTTACCGCGAACGCGTTTTCAAATCTGCTGAGGAAACCAAAAAGAAACCAGCAACGCCCACTGAGGCTTAATGCAAAGTGCCGCACCACATTGCGGCATGCACAGTTTCGCCCACATGCAATTGAAGATCTAATTCATCGTTGCGCACCACGGTGTGTCGCACGGGTTGTTGACCAGGTTCTACTTGCACCACGTGTTCCACAATGCCACGCAAGGGTGCGCGCAGGGTGTGATGTTGTGCAAGATGTTCCTCCACAATTTCCCAATACGCAGCATTGTTCATATGCCCTACTGCATCAAGATCTGAATAGCGCAACGGCCACGGCGATTGCGTTGCGTCAGTGTGTACGAAATCTTTTTGACGCAACAACAAACGCGCACCCAATGTTCGGCCTTGTGCAGATTCTTCAAGAATGGACACCACGTCATCGGGGATACGACTTGGCTGTAACGACTGTTGATCTACATGTACCCACAGTGCGGCGGCATCAACAAGCACTTCGCCATCAAGTGAGGTGACGCGTGTGCGGCGTTCAGCCCAATGTGAACCAATGCCCCCACACCATGTCGTCAAATTAATCTCTTCGAGATATTTCGGAAAACGATGCGCGTCAATCACCGTGCGACGCACAACCCACCAATGTGGATCACTCCACTTGGCATCTCGGGTGTCGTCATTGGAGACATCTTGTAGGTATCTCGCAATGGCATCAAGACGAAGACGGCCATTGGGGGTGGCATCACCTAAACGCACACGACGCTGGGCAGCGAACTCACGTCCTGCACCGGTGGGTGGGACCATCTCAAAGTTCTCACCAGTTGAGCGAAATGACATCTCTGCACCCTATCTGTGAGACCAAAACCCTTGAAAACAAAGGGGTTCATTAATTCAGTTGAATTCAGGCGCAGAACATGGTTTCCTAGAGGCTTCATGAGTTTGTATCAGACCTCCGCAACATCACAGGCCACGGCGACAGCCGTGTCTTTTGCGTATGCGTCCGCGTCTTTTACAACCGGGGCGGCCATGCATGTATTCACAATGTGG
>JAUMDU010000085.1:0-2388 GCA_032121425.1 Ilumatobacteraceae bacterium
CTTACGAGATGTACGCACTGAATTAGTAGTGAAAGTCATGCTTCGTCAGCGTGCTGGCCTGGATATCAGGTCATTCATTGATGTACAACGTGAAGCGTTTGCACCAGTGCTGTCAGCCATTGAGTCCACACGTGTATCAACTCCGGTTGATATGTGGCGTGCTGAGAGCGCAAGCGCCGTGAAGCGTTACCTCACGCGGCTGCAGAAATCAGCTTTTTAACCGCCCAAATACGCAGCGCGCACTGCAGGATCATGTAACAGATCTTGTCCACTACCTGTCTTCGTGACATAACCAGTTTCCAGAACATATGCGCGATGTGCAGCCTTGAGTGCCTGGGTGGCATTTTGCTCGACCAAAAGAACTGATATTCCCTCAGAGTTGATCTTTGTAATGATTTCGAAAATTTGAGCAATCAGCATGGGTGCGAGTCCCATCGAGGGTTCATCAAGCAACAACAATCGAGGGTTGCTCATGAGTGCGCGTCCAATAGCGAGCATCTGTTGCTCACCGCCGGACAATGTTCCACCCAACTGACCAATGCGTTCACGAAGTCGAGGAAACAAATGCATCACGTGATCAAGTTGTGCTTCTCGCTTTGCACCCTTGTCTCCACGCGCATATGTACCCATGTCGAGATTTTCTTGCACGGTCATACCAGGGAAAATTCCGCGTCCTTCTGGTGCCTGACAAATACCGCGCTTTACACGCTCGTGTGGCGCCATTTTGGTGATGTCTTCACCTTCGAAAAATACTGACCCCTGCGCGACTGTTCGTACACCAGAAAGCGTTCGTAGCGTTGTTGTTTTTCCAGCACCATTAGCGCCGATGAGAGTGACAATCTCGCCTTCATTCACATGAAATGAGACGCCTTTCAGGGCTTCAATTCGTCCGTAAAAAACGTGAAGGTCTTTAACTTCAAGCAACATCGTCGGGTACTCCCAAATAAGCAGCGACAACGTCGGGGTTGTCTCGCACTTCTTGTGGCAAACCTTCGGCAATTTTCTTGCCAAAATCAAGAACTGCCACACGATCACTGACATTCATGACCACACTCATGTCGTGCTCAATGAGCAACACGGTGTAGCCCTGGTCGCGAATCTTGAAAATTAGTTCGTTGAGTTCTTGTTTTTCAGCTGGGTTGAAGCCAGCAGCAGGTTCGTCAAGACACAGCAGTTGCGGCTCTGTTGCTAATGCTCTGGCAATTTCAAGCCGGCGCTGGTAGCCGTAGGGCAGGTTGCGAGCCGCATCTCCGGACCGATCTGCAATTCCCATGAACTGCAACAGCTCCATGGCTCTGTCACGCGATGCACGTTCTTCCATGCGTTGGTGCGGCGTGCGCAACAGTGCGCCTACCACCGACGAGGTCTTGCGAGCATCAGCACCCACCATGACATTTTCAAGTGCTGTCATTTCAGAAAACAAGCGAATGTTCTGGAATGTGCGAGCAACCCCGGCTTTTGTAATTTGGAATCGTTTCAGACGCCCAAGATTGACACCATCAAACAACACCTCGCCCTGTGTTGCGGAATACACACCAGTAATTACGTTAAAGCATGTTGTTTTGCCGGCGCCATTAGGACCAATCAGCCCGAGAATTTCGCCACGCTTGATCTGAAGACTGACATCATTGAGCGCAGTGACGCCACCGAACTGCATGGTGACATTCTTAAAGTCAAGCAACAGATCGGAGCTCACGCTGCCACCTCCCCTGATACATCAGTTGCTGAATCAGATTTCTTGTGCCCCACGCGACGAGGGAAAATACCCTCTGGGCGAAAAACCATCACCAAAACAAGAACTACACCAAAGACAAAAACTCGTTTGTCGGAAAAACTACGGAAGCGTTCGGGCAGATATGCCACAAGCACGGCACCAGCTATGACACCATACATATTTCCTGAACCACCAAGAACAACAGCGGCAAGGAACAAAATAGAAAGCTGCAACGGGAAGTTGTCGGGGTTGATGAATCCGACCTTGCCGGCGTAATGAACGCCAGCTAAACCACCAACAGCAGCCCCAATGGTGAAGGCCCACAATTTGAACTTGAAGGTGGGAACACCCATAAGTTCTGCTGCGTCTTCGTCTTCTCGTATGGCAGTCCACGCTCGACCAACACGAGAGTATTCAAGTCGGTGCAACAAGAAGATGACAATGAGCACCATTGTCAGGCCAAGGTAGTAATACGGCTTTGCATCGATGACGCCAAATTTCAATGGCCCAAAACTAGGAGGCTTCGAAATGCCACTAATTCCTCGGCTGCCGCCCAACCATTCGAGGTTTTTTGCGCTGAGTCGAATGATTTCACCAAAACCCAGTGTGACAATGGCGAGATAGTCGCCACGTAGACGCAATGTGGGAGTGCCCAAAATGACACCAAAAATCAT
>JAUMDU010000086.1:0-3491 GCA_032121425.1 Ilumatobacteraceae bacterium
TTTCTTTCCGCATCTGGCTGGCACTAGTAACCTCTACATAGATGACGCAAGGTGTGGCGGCGAATTTCGCACCACATTTCGCACCATCCCCCGCCTTCGTAGCTCAGTGGATAGAGCGCCGGTTTCCTAAACCGTAGGTCGCAGGTTCGATCCCTGCCGAGGGCACCAATGGACAATGATCAAATATGGGTCAGCGGTTCATGAATGCGTCAACTGCTACACCAATTGCCGCCGCAACTCGCATGTCAAGTGCGTCATCGTTCACTTGGATCTCGTAGGTGTCTTTGATCTTCATGTTCGCGCGGTTCACATGACCAATTTGTTGACCAGTGGCGTTCAGAATGCTGAACTGCACTCGTAACAACCATGGCACATCGATAACAAGACCTACCACCCGACGGATGATTGCTTGCGCCTTACTCGTCTCAGTGACTGTCCACTTTCCAGTTGGTGTTTCCACGTGATACGTCGATCGCAGGAATGAGGTGCCAAAATCTTTGGTCATTGTGCCAAGGGGAGTGCCTGTGCCATCGGTGATGTCATAGGTGGCAGCAAGTTCAATCGCACTGCGGGCCTTGATGGCGAACCACAAGCCACTGCCATCGGGAAGGGTGCACTTCACCTGTTCCTTGAGTTTCATGCGCGCCTGCTCAATGGTTCCAAGTGCGGTGTTCTGGCCATCGATGCGAGACAGTTGCCAGACGTTCTTCATCACTGTGAGTTTTTGAGTGAGATCAAGTGTGTAACTCATATGTTTAGTGTAGATGGGACGTTACACACGCTAATCGCTATATATGAATTAGTGCTTTGGTTACAGGTGCAATCCTCGTGAAAATCCATAATTTGTCACTTTCGTAGGAGTGTCAGTGGTTTGATGAACCCTGCTCGCTACGGTGCGATGTGTGATGAAACACATAACACGCACTGTGAGTTTGATGACTTTTGTTGCGCTGATCGTAAGTGGTTGCGGCGGTGCAGGAACCGAAACTTCCACATCGTCGTCTAGCGATGCCAATACCACCACCTCGTTGGCGGTGTCTTTGCGCACAGTGTTCCTTGTCGTAAATGGTCCCGTTGATTTCACTTTGCAAAAAGTGTCAGTAGTAGATGAAGAAGTTGCTTCTGACCTCACAGATCAAGTGCGCCTTGCGCTTGCCGAACTTTTTGAACTCACAGGAACCAAACTTGAGAATTACAACCGCCAGCAGATGACGGACTTGGGAACAGCAGTGCCCCAAAACATCAACATCAATAATGTTGCAATCACAGATGGGGTAGTGAGTATTGATCTAGATGATGGAATTCGCTTGACCTCCGGAAGTTCAAGCGAAGAATCGCTGTTCGCACAACAACTCGCTCACACTGCGTTGTTGGATGCATCTCTTACTGAGGTACGCGTGCTCATTAATGGTCAACAAATTTCTGATTTATGGGGCCATCTTGATTGGTCTTTGCCCATCACTGCAGACCCAACTGTGTTGCAGTAGGTCATCGCGTATTTAGTGGGCGTGGTCACCACACATATCGACACGTTCCGAATCGGGAACTGCAGCTTGGCCTTCGGCTAAACCTTCAACAGCGGCAAACGGACCACATGGGTGGGGCACGATCCATACATGCACCATCGGCTTATTGATGGTGCGCAATGTCGAACCTGGTGGGCACTTGCCGTTTGCATCGGTCACTCCCACAATTCCTACGCCGCCGTTTCGCATACCCCAACATAAGTTTGTGTGTGCATGCCACTCAAATAACGGTCCGGCAAAATCTGTCAACAATGGTGAGTCCAATGCGGGTTCACCTTCGGCCATATACATCGCAGACACAAGAATGCGAGTGTCTCCATACACCTTGTAGACGATTGATTCAGGACGAGTGGCATCAAGTTGGTTGCCATCGTTCAAGTAACGCCCATTGACGAAGTGTTCATAACCGGTGGCCTGGTCGCCAATGGAAAACCAGCCTTCGGATTGAGCCACTTTGTAATCAGCCCAACGTACGAGTTCTCTTTGTGTATCAACTACTAACTGGCGTGCGCGATCTTCTTGTTCGGTGCTCACACCTTCTACGCCTTCAATGTCAATTCCAATACCGGGAAAGAAGGGTCGTGGCCATGTGCTTGTTTCACTGTGGCTGCTGTGATCGTGGGACGCGGTAGCAAGTGTTGCAGGAACGACCAAAACCAGTGCAAGCACTGAACCTAAGGCTGGTGAGACATGAATGAATGACATTCGACGTTCTCCTGCCACAGCAACAATTGCGAAGAGAGCAAGCAGAGCACACAAAGCATCGGCAGTTTGAATAGTTTCACTGGTATTGAATCCGTCGATGAACCCAATGCCGGTCGTACGAGTGAGAACCCAGCCAGCAATTGCAGCCATGTGCGTACCGACGAGAGCCACACGCGCAAAGAGATGTGATGAATTGATAATCAAAACACCCACTCCGCATTGCAATGCAGCCAAAAGCGCCATCAAGAGTGCTGCCGTGGGATGCTCAATGTGTGTGCCGGCTGCAACAGCATGCACAAAACCTGCACCTATCGAAAATGCCCCAGCAGCAATGCGCGCACTCTTATTTGTCATGAGGAAAATGTATCACTCGGATAGTTCGTCAATTCTCAACTTCACCATCGCGTGTAAAAGCGATTGGTTGACCTTCCACTTCAAAGGCACTTGAAATATGTGCTTATTGACTTTGAGTCCCTCGAGGCGCGGGGTTATTTCCGCCAGCACCTCGGTACTCCACGGATTGATGGCGATGTGATTCTTTGATACTGACAGACCAAATACGTAGTCCTTGCCTGTGCGCAACATGGGTTGATTCCATGCCATGACAAGTTCAAGCTTTGGATATTTCTTTTGGATGGAACCAAAGATCTCCAGGGCAAGTTTTTTCGCATCTGTGTCTAACTTGGCAAAGAAATCATCAGGTCCACTGTGTCTACGTGATGAGGTGGAGCCGCGAAAATGCATCACGAGAGCATTTGCGTGATTTTGGCTGAACTTGAAGTTCTCACGGAGAAGCGCAATTTGGTCGGGGTACTTAGTGCTCTCTAATTCCTGAAGCTGTGAAATCCAATACGGGATGGGTTTTCCGTACTTTTTCTCAATGACAGGGAAGAACTCTGCGCGATCACCACTTTGGGAAGGCATACACGAAGTATAAAAGAGGTAGGCGTTTTACAGGAAAGACCCACCATGACTCAAAAACTCTTCAAGCTCAATATTGGAGCAGCTGTGTTGCACTTTGTGCAGGCAATTGCGGTGCTGGTATTGGCTAACGATTTCGCACTTCCCGTCACCAGTTTCTTCTGGAATGATGCCCCGAACAACAGGCTTGATGGCGCCCGCCTGGATCGTATGTTCGACGTTTCCATTGCCTGGGCTGCGGCTGTGTTCTTGTTTTTGTCGGCACTGTTTCACCTCATTGTTGCCACAGTGGGTCGTCGTGCATACGAGAACGAACTGTCAAAGGAACAGAATCGTTTT
>JAUMDU010000087.1:0-2008 GCA_032121425.1 Ilumatobacteraceae bacterium
GGCGACATTTTGTTCATTGGAGGTGCGCCAATTGTGTGGGCAGGTCCGCTTGAAAACTGGATAGCAGCCTGCGATCTCATCAATTCACTTGATGTTGAAACTGTGGTGCCTGGCCACGGTCCTCTCACTGATAAGGCGGGGGTTTCACGCGTTCGCGAGTACTTGGATTATGTGTTGCGTGAGGCGAGTGATCGTCAAGCGCAAGGCATGGACGCGTTTGATGCTGCTCGCGAAATCTGTGCCGACATTCTGGGTGACCCAAAGAAATCTTTTGCAACATGGAAAGAGTTTGGTCGCATCAGCGTCAATGTTGACACGGTGTATCGAAGCAAAGACGCTTCGCACAAGAGCCCGAATGTTGTTGAGCAATTCAAGCGAATGGCGCAATTAGAAAGTCAGCACTAAGACTTTTTCTGCTTCAACAACTCGCGTCTTACAAGAACAACCCATCCTCCTGCAGCGCAGAGTGAAAAGAACCACCATTGCACGGTGTAACTCAAGTGTGGGCCGTTACTGAAATCTGGGTCAACGATGGTGGAAAGCGTTGGTGCTTCAGCAGGTGTGCTCTTCAATAGCTGTACGTACACCGGCACTAACTCGCCGTCGATCTGTTGCTGCAGTCGATCAATATCAATTCGTTGCACCTCGGTGAGTTCGCCAGTAGCCGGGTCGGATACTGCACCAGTGCGTCGTTCGCTGGACGCACGAACACGACCGAGTAGTGACACTTCTCCAGATGGTGCAGGAGGGAACTCACTTGCCAGAGGCATGAAGCCACGGTTGACGAGAACAACCATGCCATCTTCTAGAAGCATCGGTGTAACTGCGTTATAACCAGCGACGCCATTTTGAGAAACGTTGACCATGCTGATGTCTTCGCCTTGAAGATACGTGCCCGTTATGGCAGCAGGCATCCATTCAATGTCTTCTGGCTTTGCGCTTTGTAACAGAGTTTCAAGTGGTTGTATTGGGGCATCAAATCGCTGCACAAGCCTTGCGTTGAAGTCTTTGCGTTCATTGTGACGATTGAGCTGCCATTGTCCCAAGTTCACCATCAGCACTATGAGTGCAATCGCCAATAAGTGAGTGGCAATCCACTTTGGTCGAACGAGAAACTTGTACATAACTATGCAAACTTACACGCGGCTACAGGCCAGCGCCGCGAGTTTCATTCAAGGCTTTTACTAAGTCGTCTAGTGCATCGGTATTCAGCGAGAGAAGTTGGTTGATTTCGTCTGATTGTTTCGCCACTAGTTCAATCAGCGTTACCCATGTTGCGTGTGGCATGCCGAAACACTTTCTGAGCGCATTACGCAGCGCCACCACTGGCTGTGTGTCGTATGTCGCGAGCATCTCCTCAACGTCGCCTTTGGTGAGCAGTGATCGATGTCGCTCTGCTTCAATTCTTCGCTGAATGTAAGGCGAGAAGAAGCCCTTGTATCTGTGACGCAATGTGTCTAACCGCCAATCATCTGCGCACACACGGCCCCTGCACAGTGAGGTTCCGCAATTGCAGTCAAATTCGTCGTAGTCACTGGCATCGCTCATGGCGTAATCAAATGTCAGTTCTTCGCCTGCTGCAATATCGCGCATGGCAACGATGGTGGTGGCGTTACGCATGCCGCAGTTTGGCTCGCATGAATGATTGATTGAATCGCCTGGTTCGCGAGTTAGTGGGCCGAGGAAAATGAGGTTTACGTCTACCTGCATAGATCGGCTTCGACGTTCACCGTCGTACTCAGATAATGCGGATCGTGTTAGTGCGGTGCCACCAAAAGTAGCTATCGATGTTCCCGCGGGAATAACACCGACTGCGCGACTGCCGAACCCATGCGGTGGAGTGCCAAAGGGAACGGCGAGGGGAGTCAGAAAGTTCTGCACAGTAATCACCAAAGAAAAACGAGGTTGAGGCGCGAGACATGCGCCAACAACCTCTAACAGCGCCAACAATGCCCGCTGCGCTGATTTGACGATATCGGCAGGTAGCCTGATCTGCGCAAAGCCTTCC
>JAUMDU010000088.1:0-4515 GCA_032121425.1 Ilumatobacteraceae bacterium
AGAGCGTGGTTATGTGGACGATGTGATTGATCCTGCCGAGACTCGACGCAAAGTGATTTCCGGTTTGCGCATGTTGCGCACAAAGCGTGAAGAGTTGCCGCGTCGCAAGCACGGCAACATGCCCTTGTAGGCGGACAAGCAATGAACGAATCACTCAACTGGCCAGCACCAGACCCGATACAAGCGGGAGTCACACAATCTTCGTGGGCTGCTGCCGATATCGGTCAAGAACAACTTGCGTCATTTGGCCAGCGCGCCTTAGGACGCATTCTTGATTCACTCAATGTGTTTGTGTTGTATCTCGGTTATGTGATGTTGACTGCATTGTTCTTAACTGGCATTAATGCGGGCGAAGATGACCCCATTGCGCAAGTTTTTGCCGTCTTAGGCTTCTTTACATTTGTCATGTTGCAGATCTACTGGGAAGGCCAAGGCGGCACACCGTTTCGCCGCGGTTATGGCGCAGTGATTGTGGATATGAACACCGGACAACCCATTGGCATACCACGTGCATTTCTGCGCATATTTGTGGCGAACATTTCTTTGGTGGCTTTTGGTCTTGGTTTCCTGTGGATGTTGTGGGATCCCAAAAAACAAACATGGCACGATAAAGCTGCACGCACGTTGGTGGTGAAGCGATGAGTTTTGATCTTGCATCCATTTCTCCTGTGCCTACAGAAGAAGAAGCCGCAGCAATTGCCGCTGCTGTCACCATGATGTGGCCACAGCCAGTCGTGGCAAACACCGACAAAAAGTCTTATAACTACTGGCGCTTTAGTGGACGTTGGTGGGCTAACGACGCCATCTCGCGGCGCGGCCGCCCTGGTGCCTAAACATGTCCAGTAAGGGCACTGAACTCACCACAGTTGCAGACGACCTTGCAGTTTTTCATCATGGCGAACATGTCATTCGACATGAAAACCTTGAACCGCATACCTTCTACACCGAACACGGCATCGACTTTCACACACTTTCACGACCCAGCGGAAAACTTCTCTCGCGCATTGCCACAGTCAATGATGTGCACTACGGCGAAACAGAATGTGGACGCATCGATGACCTCACTGAGGGACCCATTCAACGCAGCGCACCTGGCGAGGAAGCACACCCAGTAGTGATGAACGCTGGTGCCATTCACGAGATGCGCGCACTTAATCCTGATGTTGTCATCGTGAAAGGTGATCTCACTCAAGATGGCACAGAAGAAGAGTTCGCAGCATTTCGTCACCACTACGGTTCTGCATTTGGTGACTCACTTGTTGTGGCACGCGGCAATCATGATGCATACCGCGGTCAAAAAGAATTCACTGGACACCACAATTCCTACTGAGACAACCGGGCGTATTGATCCTGATCAGTTCGACTGGCTCGATGCACAACTCAGTGCTGCAACAACTCCTGTAATTGTGATGGGCCACCACCAACAATGGATCGAAGGCGCCCGCAGCGACACCTATTTCGGATTACATCCAGATTCCAGTGATGAACTTGATCGCCTTGTGGTGCGCCATCGCAATGTCATTGCCTACACCGCAGGTCACACGCATCGTCATCGCATTCGTTCTATGGCGTTATCGGGTGTTCCCAGTGTGGAAATCGGATGTGTGAAAGATTTTCCCGGCACATGGGCGGAATACCGCGTCTATGAAGGTGGCGTCATGCAAATCGTGCATCGCATCTCTACCCCTGAGGCACTCTCATGGAGCGAGCGTTGCCGTCATCTCTATTCAGATTTCGGTATTGATTACGAAACATACGCCATGGGCTCTTTAGAAGAGCGTTGTCTGGTGTTCCCACAGCGATGACAACACCAGCACTCGCCGGACTTCGCGTCATAGATATCTCCACCGTGTTGGCCGGGCCAAACTGTGCGCGTTATCTCGCAGATTTTGGTGCCGATGTCATCAAAATAGAACGACCAGGCGGTGGCGACAGTTTGCGCAACATGGGTTGGCGTGACCCTATTGATGGCGAAGGATTGTGGTGGCGACTGGTGAATCGCAATAAGCGCACCATTGCGCTTGATCTGAAAGACCCTCAAGACCGTGAAGTGTTTTTCACACTGATTGACGACGCCGATGTGCTCGTAGAAAACTTTCGCCCCGGCACGTTGGAAAGACTTGGTCTTGGACCCGATGTTCTTCATGAACGTAGGCCTGCACTTGTCATCACACGCGTCAGTGGTTTCGGACAAACGGGCCCCTACGCACATCGCCCAGGGTTTGCCACCATTGCAGAGGCGATGTCGGGTTTGGCATCTGTGACAGGTATGCCAGGTGGCGATCCCATGTTGCCGCCCATTGCGCTCACTGATGAAGTCACTGGTCTTGTTGCAGCGTTTGCCACCATGGTTGCTTTGTGGTCAGAACAAGGTCAAGTAGTTGATGTGTCCTTGCTAGAGAGCATGTTCCACATCATGGGGCCGCTGATCACTGTGTGGCTCACACGACAAGAAATGCAAGAGCGCATGGGATCACTTATCCCCTACACCGTGCCGCGCGGTGTGTATCGCTGTGCAGATGGCAAGTTTGTTGCAATGTCTACCTCGAGTGATTCCATTGCGGCACGAGTGGTTGCATTATTGGGTCTTGATTCCGATGAGCGCTTTGCCACTTTGGCAGGGCGCGTGGAAAACCGAGAGATCATTGACGCAGCCACGGAGAAATGGTTTGCCGAACACACTCAACTAGAAGCACTACGTATCTTTGAAGAAATAGAAGCAGCAGCTGGGCCAGTTCTTGATATGCGCGATATTGCACAAGACCCGCACTATGCCGCACGCCAAGCAATCGTGAATGTGGAAGGCACGCCCATGCAAGCCTTGATCGCACAACTCTCTAAAACCCCTGGCGCAATTAAGTGGCGCGGGCGTGGGTTTAATGCCGACGGTGACCATATTCGTCAACACGGCTGGGAATAGTCCTCATTCATTGTTGCTGTGAGTGTTCGGTGACGAATCCTCACTTCTTCAGAAGTACTGTTCAATTACTGCTGAGGGGGCACCATGTCATCTACTACGTCTGAACCAAGAATGTCGCGCGCATACAAAGTTCTCAGTTTGACTGCTGCGGCAACTTTTCTCGTCTCACTCGACGTATCCATTGTTGTTGTTGCAAAAAGAACCATTGAGGAAGATCTCGGGGGCGGAAGCATTCTGACCTGGGTCTTTTCTGCCTATGCAATTGCATATGCAGCAGGCTTGCTCACTGCTGGTCGGTTCGCAGATGTGTTCGGGCGAAAGAAATCATTTCTTCGCGGACTACTTCTCTTCAGCATTGGTTCGTTGTTGTGCGGCATTGCACCCAATGCAATTCTCTTGGTGGTAGCGCGCATCATTCAGGCTCTTGGTGGCGCACTTCTCACTCCTGCATCCATTGCGTTAGTACTTCCTGAATTTCCCGTAGAAAAGCGCACGCAGGCAATCGCAATCTGGGGTGCAACCGGTGGCCTCGCTGCAGCACTTGGGCCCTCTGTGGGTGGATTACTCGTCGACAGCCTCGGCTGGCGTTCTCTATTCTTCATCAACATCCCCATTACTGCGTTCACTATTTTTCTTGGTCGCAGAATTCTTCATGAATCAAAGGATCCCAATGCGCAACGCAAGGTGGATTACCCCAGTGCGGTGTATGGATTCACTGGTGTTGCACTTGTTGTCTTGGGTATCTCTCAAAGTGAAGTGTGGGGATGGGCAGATACAGGAACAATTGGTTCCATTGCAGTAGGTCTCGCACTTGTCGCATTGTTTGTGCACCGATGCAGTGTCGTAGACAATCCGTTGTTGGATCTCAAGTTGTTCAAGCTTCCGTTTGTGGTGGCAGCAAATATTGCAGGGGTTCTCTTTAGCGCAGGCTTTATTGGCATGTGGCTTCTCAACACTTTTTGGTTACAGGCCGTGTGGGGCTACAGCGTTGCCGGTTCTGGTCTTGCCACCATGCCTGGGCCAACTACAGCTGCATTCATCGCCCCCCTTGCAGGCAAGTACGCCCAGCGATTTGGCCATGCACGGGTGTTGCTTGTGGGATCGGTTCTACTTGGTTGTGGAACCCTTGGACTTACGTTGAATCTTCCGATTGTTCCTGACTATTGGGGCAGTTACTTTCCGTGGATGATCATGACGGGTGTCGGAGTTGGACTCTCCATCTCTACCTTGTCCAGTTCGGCAACCGTGTTCCTCAAACCCACACAACTTGCAATGGGTTCTGCTCTTAACACCACTGGGCGTCAAATTGGAACTGCCTTGGGTGCTGCGTTATCACTCGCAATTGCTGCACCAGCATTGGCACGCATTGAACAATTCCGGTCATCAGGTCTACCCATCGATGTATCTGCGGTTGATGAAATTCACACCGCATGGAATATGAATGCAGGAATTTATTTTGCAGCAGGCATCATCATGTTCATCATTTTCCGTGCTCCCACCGAAGCACAGATGGATGATGCACGCGCCGAAGTTGTGTTTGAAGACTAAAGAAGGCCTACTGGGCAACTCACGCCCGTGCCACCAATACCGCAATA
>JAUMDU010000089.1:0-1840 GCA_032121425.1 Ilumatobacteraceae bacterium
CCTGCAAGCAAGCTTCCCATTGGCCTTGATGAATTGATTACGCAGAATGAACCGAGTGTTGTCCTCGCTGATGCCAGCAAGTTCATTCGTCACCGTGAGATCTTCAGCCAATCGCACTTCACGTTTGTATTCAATTTCATCTTTCAATACAACTGGCCCCAAGCCGGCACCGAAAAACTCGGTGAGTGTGTAGCCATTGGCATTAAAAAATTCCATCCGCGAATTGGCAGAAATGTCGAGAAACGCAACATTGCGCATGTGGCCGTTGGAGTCAATCTCACCCCAGCGCGATCGAATATGAATTTCGGAATGCTCTCCGCTCGTCATAAATCCCACTCTACTTTCCTGAATTACCGCCGTTTACCAAGCCCTCAACCTGCAGCCACAATGCCTGACGATTCGCTTCGGTGTCCAGCTTTTTAGATTGCGGTGTTTTGTGCGTGGGTCGAACTTCGCGATCCGACCAAAACGTTCCACTTCGTTCCGGAAGAGGTTGAACACATGCAAGCCACACAATGGTGTCGGCGCCCTCGTCAAGTGTTCGCAAAATTGGTGCTGTGATTTTTCGGAACAACGGGATGGAGTCCTGCACACCAGGTGTGTCCGCCCAACCGGGATGCATCGTCACAAACTCGATTTCAGGACAACGCGTTGCCCACATTTCATTCAGCGTTACCTGAGCACGCTTAGCAATTGCATACTGCTTCGTACCGTTGTATTTATCAGTTGGCATTTGTAGTGATTGATGAGTGACCGCCTGCGGAATTCCTACGGAATACATGCCACCCGATGAAACTGTTACTACTCGTCCACCATGTAACTGCGAAGCAAGAAGTGTGGTCATCAGAAATGGTCCAACAACATGGCACGCAATGGTTTGTTCAATCCCTTGCGGAGTAACTTCTCGTGACTTGAGCAGCGCGCCAGCATTATGGATGAGCACATCAATTCGAGGGAATTGCCCGGCAATCACGTTGCATGCCGAGCGCACCTGGTCAAGATTGGCCATATCTGCTTGCACAAACACAGGCGTGTTCCCTCTGCATAGTGGGGAAATTTCTTCAATCACACGCTGACACTTTTCTGCGTTACGCGCCACCAACACCAGATTTGCTCCAAGTGATGCCAGTTGTTTGGCTGTCGCTAATCCAAGCCCCGACGTTGGGCCAGTGATTACCACTGTTTTTCCGGAGAGGTTAAATGTTGACAACTGTTGCCAGCTATTGAGGCGAGACCTGAGTGCATATCCAATGCGCGAAAATCCAGGCACCACTGCCTTGTCAAGTGCTGAACTCAAGATTGACGCCATAGTCGAACACTACGCGTCAAATCTCTCAGAAGCATTGGTGTGACAGTACGATTGGCGCATGCGCGCACTATTTAAGCCATCTGCAGCACCTGGACTGGAAATGATCGAGTGCGCAGAACCAACACCAGGGCCAAATGACGTAAAAATTCGTGTTGAAAAGACGGGCATTTGTGGCACCGATCTGCATATCGAATCATGGGATGCATGGGCTGCATCAGCAGTCAACGCTCCGTTGATCATTGGTCACGAATTCTCGGGACGCATTGTGGAACTGGGAACTGATGTCACCACGCTTGAAGTTGGCGCACTGGTTTCTGGCGAGGGCCACATTATTTGTGGTACATGCCGCAACTGCCGCGCAGGTCGTCGCCACATGTGCAAAAACACATCGAGCGTTGGCGTTAACCGCAACGGCGCATTCGCTGAGTATATCGTCATTCCGGCAAGCAATGTATGGGTGCACTCCGATGCAGTGGATGCCGAACTTGGTGCCATCTTTGATCCATTTGGAAACGCTGTGCACACTGCACT
>JAUMDU010000090.1:0-5001 GCA_032121425.1 Ilumatobacteraceae bacterium
TGGTGTCGGTGGGTTCACTCGTTTTTGGTGGATTGAATTTGGGTATCGACTTCCGTGGCGGTGTGGCATTTGAGGTTCCCACCAAAGGCGAGATGAGCGTGGCAACTGCTCGTGACGTATTGAATGCGGAAAACGTCCCCGCATCGGGAGTAAAGATACAGACTTTGACATCTGCGACTGAAGAGCGTGTTCGCATTCAACTAGGAGATCAAACACCCGAAGTTGTTGATGCATTGAAGTCTGCTTTTGCGGCGAAAGCCGGAGTTGACTCTTCAGAGATCAGCGTAGACAAAGTGAGTTCTTCTTGGGGCCGCAGTGTCACCATCAAAGCAGTGCAGGCACTGTTGGTGTTCTTTGTCATTGTTTCAATATTCATTGCATGGCGGTTTGAATGGCCGATGGCTGTGGGTGCATTTGCTTCGGTGATTCACGACATTGTGTTGTCGGTGGGTGTTTACTCACTTCTGCAAATTGAAGTAACCCCGGCGACTGTGACCGCGTTTCTTACCATCATGGGTTATTCGCTCTATGACACCATCGTTATTTTCGACAAGATGTCCGAGAACGAAAAGAAGTTCTCTGCCACGAGAGCTTCTTATGGTGATGTCATCAACGTATCGATGAATGCAGTGTTGATGCGCTCGATAAATACCAGCATGTCATCGATTCTTCCCGTTGCGAGCTTGTTGTTGCTTGGCGCAGGCATTTTGGGTGCACGCGCACTTTCGGAATTTGCAGTTGCTTTGTTTATTGGAATGCTCTTTGGTGCCTACTCATCCATTTATATTGCGGCTCCTGTGGTGGGATTATTAAAGGAGCGTTCGTCGCATTTTCGTCCTACAAAAGGTCAGATCTCAATTGGCGCTGAGATGGCGCATCTCATTGCCTCTGGTGCTCCAGTGGGACGGCGTGCCCACAACAGGGCCCAGAGTGCACAGGACACTGCGGCAGGGGTGGTGGAGTCAGTTGGCTCTGTAGATGCCATCTTGAGCCATCCTCCGCGCCCACGAAAGAAGTCCCGTCGCTAGTGTTGGGTTATGGCAACCGCTGATCGAGTCCTTCCCTGGAGACGACATCACAGTGCGCCCATCGAAGAACTTGCACCACTGCTGACCTCGTATCGCAGGCGGCACCCTAAAGGTTCGGTGGCAATGGTCAATCGCGCTTATGAGGCTGCGCGTATTGCACACATCAGTCAGCAACGTTCATCAGGTGAGGCCTACATCAATCATCCCATTGCGGTTGCGCGCATAGTTGCAGATATCGGTCTAGATGAGGTCTCTTTGGCGGCGGCCTTGCTCCATGATGCGGTGGAAGACACCGAAATCACCCTTGAGGATGTACAGCGTGACTTTGGAGATGAAGTTGCCGCGCTTGTAGATGGTGTCACCAAGTTAGAGCGCTTGCAATTCGATTCGCGAGAAGCACAACAAGCAGCAACGATGCGCAAGATGTTGGTTGCGATGGCACGCGATATGCGGGTGCTTGTCATCAAATTGGCTGATCGCTTACACAACATGCGTACTCTGGGCGGAGTTCCTGTTGATAAACAACAACGGGTAGCTCAAGAGACTCTTGATATTTATGCACCTCTTGCCAATCGGTTGGGAATGCAAGAAGTCAAGCAACAGTTAGAAGACCTGTCGTTTGCTGCTCTATATCCAAAGCGTTTCGCTGAACTTGACCACATGGTGACTTCCAGGACACCGGAACGTGATGTGTATCTTGCAAAAGCCATCGCAGAGGTTCGTTCACGTTTGCGTGAAGTAAATATTGAGGCAGAAGTCACCGGACGTGGAAAACATCTGTGGAGCATTTACGAAAAAATGGTGCAGAAGGACAAAGACTTCGACGAAATTTTTGACTTGGTGGCAATGCGTATCATCGTGGACAATGTGCGTGATTGTTATGGCGCACTGGGTTCCATCCATGGCAAGTGGCGGCCGGTGGTGGGGCGTTTCAAGGATTACATCGCGATGCCGAAGTACAACTTGTACCAATCACTTCACACCACGGTGATTGGCCCAGGTGGAAAACCTCTTGAAGTGCAAATTCGTACAAAGGAAATGCACGAGAGTGCCGAATGGGGAGTAGCGGCGCATTTTTCCTATAAACAGGGGACTGATTCTGGCGATTCGGATTGGCTGAATCGCATTATTGACTGGCAGTCAGAGATTTCTGACCCCAATCAGTTCATGGCTGATTTAAAGAGCGATCTCGAACAAGAAGAAGTGTTTGTCTTTACCCCAAAGGGTCGTGTGGTGACTCTTCCTGTGAACTCCACTCCTGTCGATTTCGCGTATGCGGTGCACACAGAAGTAGGTCACTCTTGTGTGGGTGCCAGAGTAAACGGACGTTTGGTGTCTTTGGACGCCCGATTGTCCTCGGGTGACACGTGTGAAATATTCACTTCAAAAGTAGAAGGTGCAGGGCCCTCTCGAGATTGGTTGGGTTTTGTTCAGTCAACACGTGCTCGAACAAAGATTAAGGGCTGGTTTACGCGGGAACGTCGTGAAGACATGGTGGAATCGGGTCGTGAAGAACTCACTGCAGAGTTTCGCCGTGAAGGTTTGCCTGTCCAAAAGATTTGGACGTCAGATGCTTTTGTTCAAGAACTTGAAGCCCTCAATATGGTCGACATCGAGACCTTGTTTGCAGCTATCGGGGAACATCATGTGTCTGCCCGAGGCTTTGCTCAAAGAATTGGTCGCGCGATTAGGCGAGAAGGAAGCGATGAGCAGCTGGCCCTTCCCATGCGAATGGACCGCAACGAAGGTGAGGGTCGAAGCCCCGTAGGTATTCATGTCGATGGGTTGGAAGATGTGCTCGTTCGGCTATCAAGGTGCTGTACCCCAGTACCTGGTGACGACATTTTGGGTTTTGTGACGAAAGGTCGTGGAGTCAGCGTGCATCGCGCCGACTGTGCAAATGCTGTGACTTTGACGTCTGATGAGCCCACCAAGATGATTGATGTTGAATGGTCACGAGCGATGCCGGGAGCGAGGTTTACCGCAGGCGTTGAGGTGGTTGCCCTAGATAGAAGTCGTCTGTTGCGAGATGTGGCCAATGCGCTCTCGGAGCAACATGTCAATATTGTGGCTTGTTCCACTAATACGGGGACAGACCGCGTGGCCAAGATGCGCTTTGAGTTTGAGCTCGCCGATCCGAACCATCTTGAGGCCGTTATGCGTGTGATTAAGTCCATCGACGGGGTCTACGACGCATATCGCATCGTCCCTGGGGGGTCACCCGACTAACCTTTGGCGTCGTGCCATCGTTTCAAACAAGTCCGGGAACCAGAGATATTCTCCCCCCACAAGCTGGGCGTTGGCGTGCCTTGAATGCAGTGTTCGCCCGCGTCGTAGAGTCGGCAGGATTCGAGTGCATCATTCCACCAATGTTTGAGGACTTGGGAGTGTTTCTTCGATTGGGAGATGCCACCGATGTGGTCACCAAAGAAATGTATGACTTTGAGGACAAAGGTGGTCGACGGGTAGCTCTTCGCCCGGAACACACAGCAGGGATATGTCGTTCCTTTGCCCAGCATCGCCCCACAACACCTTGGAAAGTGTGGTACTCCGGTTCCAACTTCCGATACGAAAAGGCACAAGCAGGCAGATACCGCCAATTTGATCAAGTAGGTATCGAGGTCCTTGGTTCCACAGATGCGCTCTTAGATGTTGAAGTGATATCACTTGGTTGGGGCTTCTTTCAAGAACTGGGCATGTCGAGTGTGCAATTAATGGTTAATTCACTTGGAGACCTTGCAGACCGAGAGAGATACATCAATGCACTGCGCGAATATTTTGCATCAAATAGTGAAGCGTTATCTGTTGAGTCAATAGCCACTCTTGAACGCAATCCATTACGCGTGCTTGATTCCAAACGCGCCCAAGATCAAGACGTGATTGCTGGAGCACCCACTATTAATGAATTTCTTTCCGATGACGCTCGTGAGCATTTCTCTGCGGTGTGCAAAGGACTCGACCAGCTTTCCATTCCTTATGTGGTCAACACCGGGTTAGTACGAGGTCTTGATTATTACCAGCGCACGGTGTTTGAGTTTGTGTCGACTGCACTCGATAGCGCCCAAACTGCTGTCGGGGGTGGGGGACGATACGACGGTCTTGTGGAAGACCTAGGCGGTCCATCTACGCCTGGCGTTGGTTTTGCGATGGGGGTAGACCGCACATTGCTTGCCTGCGACGCAGAAGGTGTGTTTTTGGCCCCAGACCATGCTCTCGATGCATTCATCATTGATGTCACTGATGGATTTGCTGCACTGCGTATTGCTGACACACTGCGAACAGCAGGGTTTCGGGTCGATAGAGCTTTTGATGGTCGAAGCATGAAAGCTCAAATGAAAGTGGCTGACCGAAGTGGTGCTCACATTGCAATCATTATTGGTTCAGATGAAGCGACAGCACTTAGCTGCACCGTGCGTGATCTTAAAACTTCAGAGCAACGTCTCGTACTAGAGGCCGATCTTGTTGAGAATCTTTCTGCCCTTGTGGGCAGTCGTACCCCCCGAAGGACAACATTATGAATTCGACTGCAATGCGTACACATTTGTGTGGAGAACTTCGCGATGCTGAGATTGGAAGCACGGTGTCATTGTGTGGTTGGGTTGCACGCCGCCGTGAACACGGTGAAAAATTGGCTTTTGTTGATCTTCGTGACTACTCAGGCATTGTGCAATGCGTGGTGGACAACGATGTCGATGTACGTAGTGAATATGTCATTCGCGTCACGGGCGTCGTACGCGCTCGTCCTGAAGGCACTGTGAATGTCAATCTCCCTACAGGAAAAGTAGAAATTGGAGATTGCCAAGTTGAGGTGTTGAACATTGCCGAGCCACCTCCGTTCCCTGTTGATCAGCGTGCAGATGAGGTAGATGAGGGGATTCGTCTTCGTTATCGCTATTTAGATATTCGCCGAGAGCGAATGCAGAAAAATCTTCGGGTCCGCGCATTGGTGAATAGTGTGATTCGTCGCGAGATG
>JAUMDU010000091.1:0-5899 GCA_032121425.1 Ilumatobacteraceae bacterium
GTGATGATCCACTCGTCACCATCTTTTACGGCTTTGGTGGTCAGTGATGCAAGGTCGGAACCTGCACCTGGCTCAGAGAACAACTGCGAGGCAATCATTTCGCCGCGCCACAATTTACGCACGTACATGTCGCGTGCTTCTTGTGAACCGTGATCCAAGATGGTGGGTGTCACCATTCCCAAACTGATAGCGAATGCGCTTTGATCAGCAACGCGATAGGTGGATTCCATTTGGCTGTAGAGACGATCGTAGGAAGGTGGCAATTCGCGTCCGCCGTATTCCTTGGGTCCGGTAATCCAGCCAAAACCTGCATCAAATTTCTTTTGACGCCACAGTTTTGCTTCTTCAGCGTTTTGTGCTTCTTGTTCGCGATCTTTTTCGCGGTAGAAGTTGTCGGAGCCCTCGCCCCACACAAAGGCTTTTTCCACGGGGCGCTTTTCAGCGTGTGCTTCTAAGAACGCACGAGCTTCTTGTTCAAACTGCTCAATGGTGATATCGGCCATGATGTGTTTCCCCTGTGTGGGACCCTTTCGGGTCAGATTTGGTTATTCGGTACGGTATCGGGCGCGCGATTAGTAAGCGAAGCCGAGCCGAGATTGGCTAGCGTGACATATATGGGTCAGCCAGTCGCAGTAGAACAAAAAGTCGGTACCGGGTCAGCGGTGGTTCGATTTGAGACCAACCGGTCCTTGACAGGAATGGGCCACGAGCGTTTCACAAGCGTGGCCGAGGCCAAGGGCACCCGCCCCGCCGCTGTTGTGGCACGTCGATTTCTCGAATCTGGCCAAGTGGCATGGGTCCATGTATATGGCAACATCGTGACCGCTGAACTTTCCGCTGGCGCATCTCAGTCTGATCTTGGCGACATTGTGCGTGATTTGTACCAGTACTGGAAGCCAGGCATGACTCCACCAAGTCTTGAAGAACTACTCGCACAAATGCCCGCAGATGCTGCTCCCGCTGCAGATGCTCCTGCTGCAGATGGTGCCGCCAGTGGCCTTGATCCTCGAGTCCCAGCTCACTTGTGGGAGCGCAGTCGCCTGGGTCGCGAGCGCTGGGCCACCAAGCAGGGGTAATCAACACGGGGGTAGCCCCTTGTAACTAGCGAACATGTGTTCGCTATGGTGAGGCGGTGACCCCACGGCGAACTCTCGAACTGCATGGCATTGCACTCACAGGCGTGCATCAACATGGTGTGCATACCGGTGCAGAATTTGCCGAACGTCTCGCGCGACATCAGGCGTCGGGGTACGGGCCATTGCCAGTGGGGTCGGCGTTATCGGCATTATTTCCTTCGGGTGGTCTTGAACGCGGACACATCTATGGATGTCGTGGCGATGCATCGTTGTCGGTGCTGTACGCGCTCATTGCACGTGCCACACAAGCGGGTTCATGGGTGGCAACTGTCAATCTCTTTTCATTAGGTCTGATGTCGGCACGTGAACATGGTGTTGCATTGCAGCGACTGTTGTGTGTTGATGCAGGCACGCAGCCCGCTACATGGACCCAAGTAATGGGTGCATGTGTTGATGGTCTCGATGTAGTGGTGGCATATGCACCACAATGTTCGTTGCATGATGCGCGTCGCATTGAAGCACGACTCAAAGCACACGGGTCGGTGCTCATCATTGTGGGAGATCCAGGAGTGTTTTCTCCCGCTGTTGTGTTGTCAAGCCATACAACACAGTGGGAATTTTCTACTCATGCATCACGTCGTGAAGTAGATGTTGTTGCCACGGGGCGTCGGGTACATGGTCAACGCCAATGCGCCCTTACCTTTACTGGCCACGACCAACATGCAGGGCATCTATACGTATGAGTCGCACCATTGCAGTTGTGTTTCCTCAATGGGAAAAAGATCATGGACGCTTCGGGGAGCATCACTCGTTTCGTTCTTTTGAACCCATTGTGCGTCGCATTACTGAGATCTGCGCCGTTGTGGAAGTAGTTGAAGCAGGCACTGCAGTAATGACGGCAAAGGGTCCGTCTCGTTATTTTGGCGGCGATGCCAATGTTGCACACGCATTGAACGATGCATGTCGCAACAATGAAGATGTTGTGGGTGTGGGAATAGCTGATTCTCGATTCGCAGCAATTGCTGCGGCACGATTGGCGGCATCAAGAAAATCTCCATGTGTGATTTCTTCGTCTATCACCACGGAATTCATTGATGCCATGCCCGTGCGAGCACTATCTGAAATTGGCAACATCGATGTCGGCACGGTTGATTTGTTGATACGTCTTGGACTGGGGCGTTGTGGGGATGTGCGTCATCTTGGCGAGGCTGCACTAATTGATCGTTTCGGACTCACAGGTCATCATGTCTTTCAGTTGGTGAGCGCACAAGAAATACATGGCTTTTCTCTCGATACTCCGCCATCAGATTTTTCATGTATCTACGAATCTGACACCCCTCTTGTGTCGGTGCCCCATGTTGTGGGTGCATCTCATTGCACTATCGAAGAGATGATGCGCCGTATTGATGCAAGCGGGCAACAGTGTGTGCGTGTGCTTGTTCATTGTGAGACCGACCATGGTGAATCAATGTCACGTATTTGGGGTGAATCGCGCGGGTTTACTGTGTCGGCACTTGCACAGCGACTGTCGTATCAACTCGACGGATGGCTTGTGCACGCTGGCGACGATGTGGATGCCCCTACAAGCGGCATCGTGCGAGTGTGCATAACTCCTTTAGAGTGTCGAGAGGCACTTGCTACACAAGCAGTGTTGTGGGGTGGAAATGAGGAAAACACCGAACGTGCTGCACGCGCTGTGGCGCAAATGTGTGCAGTGGCTGATTGTGTGCATGTCACTGTTCCGCAGTGGGAAGGTGGGCGCGATATCACCACGGCATATTCGCAAGTATCAGCTGGCACGGTAGATATCACTCAATCGCAACACAGTGCAGCGCGTGTGGGTGCAGCAAAGAATCACACCGAAAAATGGTCAGGGTCATTGCCTATGCCCTGGCCAGCTTGGGTTGCT
This sequence comes from Ilumatobacteraceae bacterium, assembly GCA_032121425.1. Taxonomy (GTDB): domain Bacteria; phylum Actinomycetota; class Acidimicrobiia; order Acidimicrobiales; family Ilumatobacteraceae; genus UBA2093. The sequence continues at coordinate 2,986 of JAUMDU010000091.1, forward strand.
GCACAACCCATAGACATAAATATCCTCGATGCGCATCAACGCCATGTAGGTGTCACGGGGCGACACGAGCTCACTTCAGAACCGGTGTCTGTAGAGATGGGAGCACTGCGGTACCACGTGGAAAAAGTGGGAGGCCCATGGCCGGTGGAGGAACGTTGGTGGGATCCCCGCCGGGCACGTCGTCATGTGCGGGCACAGTTGTTAGTGCGCAATGCTCAAGGAGCGCAACGAATTTTTCTTGTGGTGTTAGAGAACAATGTGTGGAAGTTGATTGCACGCTACGACTAGTGCCACACTCATGAGGTGCATGACAACACCTCGCTTGACCAGATCATGCAATTTCTCACAGTGCATCAACCAGTAGATGCGCGTGAACAAGATTCTCTTCAGCAATTTTTAGAAGTTGTTCCTACCTTGGTAGATCCATGTAGCGAAGAGGCTGATATTCGTCACGTCACGGTGTCTGCAATTGTTGTTTCTGATGAGGGAGATGCTGTGGTGTTGCATCTGCATAAAAGACTCAACATGTGGTTACAACCAGGTGGACATATCGATGTTGGTGAAGACATCGTTGCAGCGGCATTACGTGAGGCACACGAAGAAACCGGATTACCAGTACGCCACGAAAGAGAGGGCGGGGTATTTGTGCATCTCGATGTGCATCCTGGTCCACGTGGTCACACACACTTCGATGTGCGGTTCGTGGTTCGCGCACCCAAGGTGACCCCCACACCGGGGGTGGGCGAGAGCCCAGATGTGCGATGGTTTTCTTGGGATGAAGCACAAGCCATGGCGGACGCGGGCCTTATAGGGGCTTTGCAAGCTACGAAATCCCTGCTGGGTATGGGCTAGGGGATTCATACGAACATATGTTCGGTATCGTGTCCCTATGGGGTACGCCGAGTTGCATTGTCGATCAAACTTTTCTTTTCTTACAGGTGCATCTCATCCAGAGCATCTCGTGGAGGTTGCAGGCGCACTCGGTCTTGATGCATTAGCGATGACTGATCGCAACGGCGTGTATGGCATTGTGCGCTTTGCAGAAGCGGCGCGCGCTATTGGTTTACCCACCGTGTTTGGTGTGGAAATAGATTGTGGCACTTTTGGCGAGATTGTGTTGTTGTCTCGTGGCGCATCGGGCTATGGCCCGATGGCGCGCGCAGTATCAGAGGGTCAACTCGCAGGGAAAAAAGGCGCACCAGTATTTATGGTGGATGCAATAGCGCACAGGGTGAATCAACAATGTGTCGTACTTACTGGTGGCTATGGCGGGGCAGTGGTGCGTGCGTTAACAGAACATGGACCCTTGGTTGCTGAATCTACATTGCGTCAATTAGTTGAATCTTTTGGCCGCGACAATGTTCTTGTTGAACTGTGGGATCACGGAGACCCCATAGATGCTGTACGCAATGATCAGCTTGTACAGATTGCCCATCGCGTGGGGGTGGAGTGTGTTGCCACCAACAATGTGATGTATGCAGTACCCGCACAGCATCGTGTGGCAACCGCTCTTGCTGCTGTGCAGAATCGTTGTGGTCTCGACGAGATTGATTATCAACTCCCACCTGCAGCAACTGCGTACTTGCGATCAGAAGCCGAGATGCATCGTCGTTTTGTGCGTTACCCCGGGGTGGTAGAGCGCGCCTGTGTCATTGCTCGCGAGATTGCTTTTGATCTTTCTCTTGTGGCACCCAAGTTGCCTCCGTTTCCCTGCCCCGATGGGCATGATGAGATGTCTTTTCTGCGTGCATTGGTGCAAGAAGGTGCGCGTAGGCGCTATGGCGACAAACCAGATGTAGGCGAGGAGGATCTTTCTTTGCGTTCTCGGGCGTGGCGCACAATTGACCATGAACTGGCCATTATCGAATCGCTTGGTTTTGCGGGGTATTTCCTTGTGGTGTGGGACATTGTGCGATTTTGCGAAGAACATGACATTTTGTGTCAAGGCCGCGGCAGTGCAGCCAACAGTGCAGTGTGTTTTTCTCTGGGAATCACTAAGGCCGATGCTGTGTCTTTAGGTTTGCTGTTCGAGCGCTTTCTTTCTCCTGAACGTGATGGCCCACCCGATATTGATATCGACATTGAAAGTGGTCGTCGAGAAGAAGTCATTCAATATGTGTATCAACGACACGGCAGGCTGCATGCAGCGCAAGTTGCGAATGTCATTACGTATCGTTCGCGTTCGGCTGTGCGAGATATGGCGCGTGCATTGGGGTATTCGCCCACTCAACAAGATGCTTGGAGCAAACAAGTAGATACATGGGGCAATATTGCAGTCACTGCACAAAAGAGTGATCATGATATTCCCGATCTTGTTCTTGAGATGGCGAGCCATGTGGAACATATGCCACGTCATCTAGGAATTCATTCTGGAGGGATGGTGATGTGTGATCGGCCCATTGTTGAGGTGTGTCCAGTGGAGTGGGCGCGCATGGAAAATCGCAGTGTGCTCCAGTGGGATAAAGATGATTGTGCCGCAGCAGGACTGGTGAAATTTGATCTCTTGGGTTTGGGAATGTTGTCGGCACTGTCTCGTTCGATGGCACTCATTCGTGAACACCGTGGATATGAACTAGATCTTGCGCAACTGCCTCAAGAAGATGACGTGTATGCAATGTTGTGTCGCGCCGACACTGTGGGGGTTTTTCAAGTGGAGTCGCGGGCACAAATGTCCACATTGCCGCGCATTAAGCCGCGTCGCTTTTACGACCTTGTTGTAGAGATCGCTCTCATTCGGCCTGGGCCCATTCAGGGTGGTTCGGTGCATCCTTATATTCGACGTCGCAATGGAGTGGAGCCAGTGACGTACCTGCATCCGTTGTTAGAAAATTCTCTGGCAAAAACTTTGGGTGTGCCGTTGTTTCAAGAACAGTTAATGCAAATGGCAATTGATGTGGCGGGTTTTACGGCCAAC
>JAUMDU010000092.1:0-6038 GCA_032121425.1 Ilumatobacteraceae bacterium
TTCACCTGATGCACATTGACAACGATCAGATTTCGGAATGCCACCGAGCACTTGTTCCACATGGGCTCCGCATCCCGCCCATGAGGGCTTATTGCAACGACGACAAGTTACTTTTCTACACATACCCCCAAGGGTATCATGCGGTAGGTAGTGCAGCACCAAACTGAACACACAATGCACCAGCCACTGCTGCAAGGAGCAGTACCTGAAAAGGGCTCCTGCGTAGGACAAATACAGACCCCACGGCCAAAGCTGCAACAATCCACTGCCACCCTTCAGAGAGACTCATCAGCAACGGCACTGAGACGCCGAGAATTGCACCAATTGCCCCAGGGCCTGCCCCATCGAGAAACGATCGCACCGAAGTGTTCTTGCGCAACCGTTCGAAATGTCGTGCACCACATCCGATCAACAAAAATGACGGAACAAATGCAACGCATGCCGCTACTACTGCACCCATGATCCCACCGGCCGCAAATCCCACAACAGCAACGGTGTGCACAACAGGTCCAGGTGTTATCTGACCCAACACCACCGCATCGAGAAACTGTGTTTCTGTCATCCACGCAAACTGCTGCACTGCATCGTTCAACATCATCGGAATAATGACGAACCCACCGCCATACGACAAGGCCCCCACTTTGAAGGCCACCCATAACAATGAGTTATCAATTCCGCGACGTAGTGCACCACTTTCAAGCGTTGCTACTAAAAGCGCGATATGAGTTATCGAAGCAGAGAATCGTCGCGGCACCCCGCGGCGATACAACAGCTCAAAGAAGCCACAGCCAAGCAACACAACAACCACGCCCGAGCCTGCAAATACCGATGCAAGCGAACCAGCAATCACATAGCTGATCCATCGAAATTTAGATTGCGTACGTTTCCAACTATTTGGCACTACCGAAAAACCAGCGTGGAGTGCAACTGCAACTAACGCACTACTCGCCCCCGCCCCGACTGCAAGAACCCATTCAGGTGGTGCAGAAGCCAAGAACACCGAAGACAAGGCAATGATTGCCACAAGCCCTGGAAGGATGAAAGCTAAGCCTCCGATAATTGCGCCAGGTGTTCCTGCAATCGTCCACGCACATAAGATGGAAAGTTGCGTGGATGCGGGACCAGGAAGCAAGTTGCAGGTGGCGATGGCATCTTCAAAATACTCATCATTCATCCACTTCTTTTTCACAACACACAAGTCCCTTAAAAGACTTATATGTGCAGGTGGACCACCGAATCCAACGCATCCGATACGCCCCCATTGAAGCACTACCTGCGTGAGGGAAACATCTCTAGCCATGCATATTCAAAAGTACAAGATTCTGAAACAGTCCCGAAACACTTCCTTCGTACGGTGAATACAACCAAGTTACGAAAGGCACTCCATTATGGAAAGCGGAAACCTCAGTTGGATTTTGATCAGCGCGGCAATGGTTCTATTTATGACCCCAGGCCTCGCGTTGTTCTATGGAGGCATGGACAGTCGTCGCAATGTGTTGAACATGTTGATGATGAACTTCTACTGTGTCCTCATAGTGCCCATTTTGTGGGTCGTCATTGGCTACTCGCTCGCGCAAGTTCCATTCGAAAATGACTTCCTTGGAAACCTTGATGCCTTCATGTTGGGCGATATCGCACGTGCTGGTGATGGAACCACTCTTGCCACCATTGCCTTCTTGGGAATGTTTGCCGCCATTACGCCAGCACTCATCTCAGGTGCTGTGGCAGATCGTATGAAGTTCTCAGCTTGGGCAATCTTTGTTCCTATCTGGGTTCTATTGGCCTACGTACCTATTTTTAAATGGGTATACGGCGGATGGTTGGGACAGCGAGGATCTTTGGACTTTGCAGGCGGAACCGCAATCCACGTCAACGCAGGTATCGCAGCACTTGCTGCAGTGTTACTTCTCGGAAAGCGCCGCGGTGAAGTCTCGCCACCTCACTCCATGCCATTGGTCATGATTGGTACTGGCATTTTGTGGTTCGGTTGGTTTGGCTTTAACGCCGGTTCAGCATTGGCAGCAAACGGCCAAGCAGCACAGGCATTCATGAACACATTCCTTGCTGGGGCTGCAGGTGGATTGTTGTGGGTCTTTGTGGAATGGATTCGTGATGGCCACCCCACCAACTTGGGTGCAGCATCTGGAATCGTTGCAGGCCTTGTCGCAATCACGCCAGCTGCTGGTTATGTCTCTGGCGGAGCACCCATCGCCATTGGTGGAATTGCTGGAATTGTGTGTTGCTATGCAGTGCGCCTCAAGCGAAAACTTGGATACGACGATGCACTCGACGTTGTAGGCGTTCACTTCGTAGGTGGAATCGTGGGATCTTTGCTCATTGGATTCTTTGCCAACCCAGAATTCTTCGAAGCCGAATTTGAAAAAGGCCTCTTCTACGGCGGCGACAGTGGCCTGCTTATCGAGCAAGGTCTCGCCAACGGTGTTGCCATCGTCTGGTCCTTCGTGATCACCACAGCCATCTTGTTGGCACTCAAGTACACAATCGGTATCCGTGTAGATGCTGAAACAGAACACAATGGATTAGATCTCGCACTTCACCGCGAGACCGCATATCACGACTAAATATTGCGATTAGATTTTTACACGAGAAAGAAGAGCACCCATGAAACTCATCACTGCAATCGTCAAACCTTTTAAATTAGATGATGTAAAAAATGCCCTCAAGGCAGCCGGTATCACCGGTATCACAGTCAGCGAAGTAAAAGGTTTTGGACGCCAAGGCGGACATACAGAGACCTACCGAGGTTCGGAATACCAAATCGACTTCGTACCCAAAGTAAAAGTTGAAATTGTGATTTCACCCGAGATGGTGGACGCCGCAATTGACACACTGCTACAAGCAGCAGCCACTGGAAAGATTGGTGACGGCAAGATCTGGGTCACCGAAGTAGAAACCATTGTGCGAATTCGCACTGGCGAACGCGGTGCCGACGCCCTCTAATCTTTAGAGCGACAAGCGATACACATTGGTGTCACGTTGCACAAAACCAATGCGTTGATACAAACGATTCGCAGCTTCTCGAGATGGTCGAGACGTGAGATCAACCGTAACTGCGCCTTTATGCCGCGCTGCTTCTATTGCAACCTGATTTAACGCTTCACCTACGCCGTGTCCACGCGCCGTTTCGTCAACGACCACGTCTTCAATCCATGCACGAATACCAGTGGGAATACGAAAGGTCACCAAAGTCAGCGAGCCCACGATGTTGCCGTCAACGCGTGCCACAAACACATCGGATGCGGGCGATGCCACCATCTCGTTGAGGTCAGCTTCTGTCGGTGCAGGGTTCGAACGGGAAAGCTGTGGAATCAGACTTTCAAACGCCAAGACCACTTCAGAAGTAACTTTCTGCACCTTTTCTACGACCACTGCCATACCGTCAACCTTGCCACATCAGTTGACCTATTGTTCGACCATGTCTTCCACGCCCATTTCTCGTGTTCTTGCCGCAGCTCTTGAGCCTGTCACAGGCCAGGTCTATTTCTCCCCCGAGTGTCATGCCAACTACGAAAAACTTGGCTTTGCCCCAAGTCGCGGTGAATTCAATGGCGTAATGGCGCCAGATGGCCCTGCATATTTCACAAGTCGTGGTTCAGTGATGGGGCACGTGCCCGGCGAAGTTGTTACAGCCGCATTTGCCGTCTTCAACCCTGCAGTAGTCATACCGTCGGTGGCTCATGGCTGGACATTGACTGACGCAGCCACTATTTGTTCCGCACGAGATAACGGCGCCATCGCTCAACTTCACCGCGTCCTTGGAGAAACTCCCGAAGGTGCAACGCAAGCACTCGTGTTATTGCAACGAGCTATTGAACCATTGAAACCAGAAGGTCGCCCTCTGTATGCAGGACTGCGATCACTCAGCATTCCTAATTCCACTATGGGTGCGATCTGGCGGTTAGGGGACATGTTGCGTGAATACCGAGGAGATAGCCACACAGCAGCATGGATTTCTGCAGGATTCACCGCATGTGAAATTGGAATCCTCAGTGAGTTGTATTGGGGATTACCCATTAAGTCATACAGCAAAAGCAGAGGTTGGACAGATGAGGATTATGGCCATGCAATTGAACGACTTGAGCGTGATGGATTGTTACGTGATAACGCACTCACCGACAAAGGTCGAGATGCACGTGACTCGGTAGAGAATTCAACAGACATTCAGTGTCAACCGATTGTGGATGTACTTGGCAACGACATCAGTGCTCTCATTACGATTCTTCGACCCTGGTGCGCACAGATTCGCGATGCCAAGGGCTACCCCGCCGCAGGCCCCCATGACCTAGCAGACACTGCGAAGAAATAACCCACACAATCAATGCCTCGATAGAGCCTGAATAGCGGTAGATTTCCCAAGTAATGACGGCATCTGATCACGTCCGCTGGCTATCAAGTCCTACGTTGCATAGCCCCACCGTGATTGCCGCATTTAGTGGCTGGAATGACGCAGCCGATGCTGCAAGTACTGCTGTGCGCACCCTGATTGATGCTTGGGATGCTGAGCCTCTTGCCGATATCGATCCCGAAGAGTTCACAGACTTTGCAACCATTCGCCCCTCGGTGCGACTCGACAATGGTGTCACGCGCTCCATTGTGTGGCCCAAAGTTTCTTTGTGGCATGCCAGTACGCCAGGATCAGACGTCATCTTGGTTCTTGGCCCAGAACCCAGTTTGAAATGGCGACTTTTTACGGAACAAATTCTCAGTGTTGCCATGCGTTACGACGCATCCATGATGTTGACATTGGGTGCACTACTTGCTGATGTATCTCACAGAAATGATGTACAAATTCTCGGTACAGCAAACGACGCAGCAACCATTGAACGCTTCGACTTACAGAGGTCTCGCTACGAAGGGCCCACCGGCATTATTAGTGTTCTCCACGATGCGTGTTCACAGAACTCACTCCCGTCTGCATCTTTGTGGGCAGCAGTGCCAGCAATTGCATCTCAGATTCCTTCACCAAAAGCGGCCAATGCACTTATTGCGCGCGCTGGCGAGATCATTGGAACTCCCGCGCCACTTGGTGTTCTCCACAATCAAGTTGTCGCCTACGACAACAAAGTGGAACAGATGATCGATGACGATGAAGATCTGCGCGAATACGTTGAGCGTATTGAAAACATGGACGACGATGCGTTTGGAATTGATAACCCCAACCAGTTGGAATTTGATTTTGAACCCGACTCCGAAGACGACGACGTCGATGACAACATCGATACTCTTGTTGACGAAGTGGAACAGTTCCTGCGCGACCAGGATTCAAACTAGGACTTAGTGCTCTAACTGTTCTCCACGCCACGTCTGTGGTCGAGGTTGATCAAAAGTTGCAGGCTGTACTGCGCCGTTCACTGCTGCAAATGCCATGTCGGCCCACCACTGTGCACCAGCTGTAGGTGTGGGCAGTTCATCTTGTGCAAACCAACCCACATCTGCGGTTTCTAGTGGATGACCCTGCAACACTCCCCCTGTTGCCCGCAAGTGAAACAGCAACATGTACATCCCGAAGCGCGAGAATCCCATGCGCATTCCGTCAATTACTCCAAGGAGTTGAACGGGTTCAGCGATGATGCCTGTTTCTTCTTCCACTTCTTTCATGGCAACTTCAGAAGCCGAATAGCCCACATCTGCCCATCCAGTGGGATACAACCACACTCCGCTATCTGGGCGTTTTACCAACAAAATCTTTCCGTCATCGTTTCCCACAATTGCACCCACGGCAATCTTGGGAGTGACGTATCCAGGAACACCTTCACCAACAGATTCCATCCACTCTTGAACAAAGTGGTCTTGCTCTCTTCGTATCTCTACTGATTCATCTGCGGCGAACTTGATATCGGCAGCAACTTTAAGAACTTCTTCATAGCGTTCACGTTCATACAGGCTCTCTGTAAAACCCATTCCTGTGCGTGCTATTGCAGCAAGAGTCTCACTCCAACGAATGAGATCTCTTGTGAATTCTTGTGGTTCAGATTCGCTCACGTGAGACACCCTAGTTGTTCAACACATCTATGTGT
>JAUMDU010000093.1:0-3077 GCA_032121425.1 Ilumatobacteraceae bacterium
TCGTTATCTCGCAGCGCCGTCAAGACGGTGTCGGCAACACTATTTTCAAGACGAGTGTCTTTTTGGCGTGGCACGTATCGCACATCCACGGGAAAGATCTTTCCATCAGAAAACACAACTGGCGCATTATTGCCGTTGTCGGCAAGCACTTGTGAAAAAAGATCAGATTGTGCAGTTGCAGACATTGCGAGAACTTTTGTGGAGGAATCCCACGAGGAGATTGCATCAAGGAGAAATGCAAGACCGGTATCGGTAGGCAAATTGCGTTCATGAACTTCGTCAAAAATGACGAGTGCTGTTCCATCCAAAGTGGGGTCTTGTTGCAAACGGCGAGTAAGTACACCCTCAGTGAGAACTTCAATGCGTGTCATGGCGCCAATGCGTCGTTCATCACGTGTCTGGAAGCCCACCGTGTCGCCAACTTTTTCTCCCAACAAAGTCGCCATGCGTGTGGCTGCCGCGCGTGCGGCCAATCGGCGAGGCTCCAGCATGATGATCTTTCGACCATCCACCCATGGCTCGTTGATGAGCCTCAAGGGAACAAGTGTGGTTTTACCTGCGCCAGGTGGTGCAACTAAGACAGCATGGCGATGGTGAGCAAGCCCATGTCGAAGCGGCGCGATTGCTTCCTCAATGGGAAGTCCGCTGTTGGCTACTAGATCAGACAAGTGCAGGCGTTCCGCGGAATGAACCGGGATCGCCTGGAGCGGGCAGTGTGGGCTTTGACCATGCAGTCAAAGTGGCGACCTGAGTTGCGACGTCTTTCCATTCAGATGCAGTCCAGCCTTGGGCGACTGCGGGAATGGCTCCATTGGATTGAATGAGGACAAAGGCAGGCAATTCAGTCAATCCAAGTGCGCGCACTGCATGGCGCTCAGGGTCACAGAACACCAAGAACTCATCGGCGTATGGTCCCAAGAATGCACGGGCTTCATCAGCATCACAGGTGATGATGAAATTCACGCGGACGGCTGCACCGCTGAATTGGCGCATGACACGCACTGCGGTTTCAAGGATCCAAGAGCTTTCATTAGTAAATGGATCGAGAACAACTGATGCGAGATGGAACGTGGTGAGCCATTCGCGCAAAGTGCGTCCTTCACGGCCAACAGGGGTAAGGGTGAGATCGAGGCTGGGATTGGGGAGAGATGTGCTTGCCACGGCTTCCACGCTAGTGGCTAGCCATTGGAGCAGAGAAGCCTTATGTACTGAGACTTTGGACCCCGCAGAGGTCTAGGTTGTCTGTATCGACACCAAAGGAGCAACTGATGGGTGAAATGGTGGAATTTCCCAGCAACGGTGGAACCTGCCGGGGCTATCTTGCAGGAACATCTGGGCCAGGCGTTGTTGTGATTCAAGAATGGTGGGGGCTTGTTCCCCATATCACCGACATTGTGGATCGTTTCGCAGCCGAGGGCTTTATTGCACTTGCACCGGATTTGTATCACGGCGAAGTAACCACTGAGCCAGATAGTGCGGGCAAGCTTTTGATGAGTTTGAATCTTGCAACTGCCGGCAAAGATCTCAGTGGAGCAATTGATCTACTGCAACAAAAGACGGGACAGACCCATGTAGGGGTGACTGGGTTTTGTATGGGAGGTGGATTGACACTGATGGTTGCGTGTCAACGCCCCGATGCAGTTGTTGCCGCTGCGCCGTTTTATGGAGGCATGCGACCCGATACTCCAATTAATTGGGACAACATGACGGCAGTGGTGGAAGGTCACTACGCCGAACATGATCGAGGCAACGCTGCACCCGAGGCAATAAAAGATCTTGAAGTGCAGCTACGTGCCATGGGCAAAGATGCAACGTTTCATGTCTACCCAGGAACACATCACGCATTCTTTAATGACACCCGACCAGACATTTATGATCGTGCGGCATCTGAAACTGCATGGACTCGCACGCTTGCCTTGTTTCGGCAAGAACTTTCTCGTTAAAGATTTCTATGACAATTGTGCAATTGCATCTGCAATTGCAATAGCACGCTCGGCATTTGCGACGTGAAGATTTTCAATCATCTTTCCGTCTAATTGCACAACACCTTTACCTTCAGCGAGTGCTTCGTTGAATGCAGCAATCACTTTGCGTGCATGCTCAACATCTTGTGCACTCGGTGCCCACGTATCGTTTGCGATCGATACTTGGTCGGGGTGAATGAGAGTTTTTCCGTCAAAACCCATGTTTTGGCCTTGTACACACTCCGCGGTAAAACCATCGGCATTTTTAATGTCGTTGTAGACGCCATCAAGAATGACCTTGTCTGCTTCGCGAGCAGCGAGTAGTGCCATATGCAAACTCGGTACTAAGGGCGCACGGCCAGGCACTTGTGCGGCACGAAGTTCTTTGGCTAGGTCATTGGTGCCCATCACCAACACTGCGACACGCGGGTGTGCTGCAATGGCTCGACAGTCCATAATGGCGGTCGGGGTTTCAATCATTGCCCAGATCATCATTTCTTTTGGCGCGCCTGCGGCATCAAGTGCCCGTGACACTTCATCTACTTCGGCAACAGAATTGATTTTTGGAATAACAACAGCAGACACGCATGCCTTGGCGGCTGCTGCAACATCTGCGTGTCCCCATGGTGTGGCTAATGCATTGCAACGGATGGTGAGTTCTCGTTTTCCGTACTCACCACTGTTCACAGCAGCAACTGCTTGAGTGCGGGCAAGATCTTTGGCATCAGGTGACACCGCATCTTCGAGGTCAAAAATGATTGCATCTGTTGCAATGGTTTTGGCTTTTTCTAATGCGCGCTCATTAGCTGCGGGCATATACAAAGCGGATCGGCGTGGTCGAAGTGAGCTCATCAGAATCCTTTGTGAAGAAGTGAGTTGTATGTGAACGTTATGAAGTGAAACCGTAAGAGGCTGCAAGCACGGAATCGCGCTCGGCTAGTTGGCGTGCCAGTTCTACAACAACCTTGCATTGCTTGACCGACGCATCGTCTTCCATTTTTCCATCCAGCATGATTGCGCCGGTGCCATCGCCCATGGCGTCAATGACACGTTGTGCTTGACGAACATCTTCTGGGCGCGGGCTAAAGACTCTCTTGGCGATATCAATCTGCA
>JAUMDU010000094.1:0-2377 GCA_032121425.1 Ilumatobacteraceae bacterium
ACGAAATGTCAACGCAGGGTGATTTAGAGTACCCATGTGCATTGCCCCGTATGCCCAAACGACGACACCAAGGTGATCGACTCACGTCCAGCCGATGATGGTGCTGCGATTCGTCGTCGTCGTTCGTGTCCAGAGTGCTCATATCGGTTCACCACCTACGAGCGTTTAGAAGGCGCGCCACTGCTCGTGGCCAAGCGTTCTGGCGATCGCCAGCCGTTCGACAGAGCCAAAGTCATCTTTGGTGTGCGCTCAGCCTGCAAGGGTCGCCCTGTGGAAGATGAGCAAATTGATGCACTTGCCGAGATGGTGGAAGACGACATGCGTCTTGCCGCCGCTGCTGGCACAGAAATTACGTCGTCCACTGTTGGTCACGCAGTGCTTGAACATTTGAAAGCACTGGACGAAGTTGCCTACATGCGTTTTGCAAGTGTCTACAAAAACTTTGATGATGCTGCCGACTTCCGCCGCGAACTCGCACTGCTGAAGCAAACGTAACTTTTTATTGCGCGTTGCGATTGCGCTCGTAACGAACAAACACAAAGTCATCTTCTCTACGAAAGTCAATAAGAGAAAACTGACGTAACGCATGTGGTGGCGCTGACAATGATGCGGCCCGATATCCACTGAGGTGCGGGGACACGGTCAGATTGATTGCGTCAACAACGTCTGCCTGAAGTAGTGCTGCATTGAGTTGTGGGCCGCCTTCTACGTGCACGATGCCTGCAGGGAGTTGGCTAATGATTGCGGGCAAATCCACGACGGTTGAGCCGGCACGAATGCTCTCAACCGGCACCGTGGGGGCAGTAGTGGTGGTGACGATTAGTCCGGCGCCAGATGTAAAGAGCCCCGATGAGAAATCCAAAATGCATGATTGAGTAACTACTGCAATGCGCAGGTCGCTACGCGATGGGGCACGGTAGGACTCGGCCCGCACGGTTCCCGCGCCTACAAGCACAACAGATGCGGTCTCACGAAGGCTGCGCAGGCGCTGTTGATCGGCAGGGCCACCAAGTGGGCCAGAGCGACCATTCACATCGACGGTGCCGTCTGGTGTGCTGATCATGCAGATCTCCACCTGATGCTGGCTCGACGTCATGGGGACAGTGTACGAACACTGCGAGATGTGGGCTCTAATTATGGCAAGGTAGCAAGATGACCGATACACAGAACCGGACCGTTTTTCGTACTTGCCCGTTGTGCGAGGCCACATGTGGTTTAGAGATCACCGTCAATCCGCAGGAACAAGTGGTGCGTATTCGTGGCGATCGTGACGATGTATTCAGTCATGGATTCATTTGCCCCAAAGGCAGCACATTGAAGCAGCTGCACGAAGACCCAGACCGCTTGCGCAAGCCACTCGTGAAGCGTGATGGCAAACATGTCGAAGTGTCGTGGGAAGAAGCATGGCAAGTAGTGAATGACGGTTTGATGGGAGTCATCGAGCGTCATGGTCGAGGCGCGTTGTCTGCATATTTGGGAAATCCGAACGCGCACAACTTGGGACCACAGCTTTTTAGTGCCGTGATGTTGCGTTCCATGGGTTCACGCAATGTGTTCAGTGCTTCAACTGTTGACCAAGTGCCAAAACACGTGGCAGGTGGATTGATGTTTGGAACACCACAGTCCATTCCTGTTCCCGATGTGGATCACACGGACTACCTCATGATGTTGGGTGCAAACCCGTATGCGTCTAATGGAAGTTTGTGCACCTCGCCCGATTTCCCTGGTCGCATTCAAGCAATTCGGGCACGCGGTGGAAAAGTTGTTGTTGTTGATCCACGCCGAACAAAGACTGCTGAAGAATCTGACGAGTGGGTATCAATTCGTCCGGGAACAGACGGACTATTTCTTGCCGCAATGGTGAACGTGATGTTTGCTGAGAACTTGGTGACTGTTGAGCCGCGTATTGCATCTTTGTTGAATGGGTTAGACGAATTGCGTGACGCAGTTGCTGCGTTTACACCTTCTGCAGTGCAAGAAGTGACGGGTGTATCGGCAGAGACAACAACACGAATGGCTCGCGAACTATGTGGTGCTCCCACTGCTGCTGTGTACGGTCGCATCGGAGTCAACACGGTTGAATTTGGTACAACGAATGCATGGCTCATTGATGCAATCAACGTATTGACGGGAAATATTGACTCTCGTGGTGGCGCAATGTTTACAACGCCAGGCACTGGTAGTTCCACAACACGTGGTGCAGCCGGAAAAGGCAAAGGCTTTGCGATGGGTCGCGGGCACAGTCGCGTGTCGGGCAAGCCAGAAGTATTGGGGGAGTACCCCGTTGCCGTATTGGCCGAAGAGATCACAACGCCAGGCGAGAACCAAGTGCGCGCACTCATCACGGTGGCAGGTAACCCAGTTCTCTCCACGCCAC
>JAUMDU010000095.1:0-4844 GCA_032121425.1 Ilumatobacteraceae bacterium
CAATGGGGTCTGCATGTGAGTGGGAAGCCATTGCTTCACTTTATCGAGAATGAGTGAGAATCATTTCCCTACAAATTGATGCAGTGTGATGCCAGAGTCGATGATTCCGTCAAGAATGTCGGCATTGGGCATGCCCACTTGGCCAAGGTTATGAACACCAATTGGCACCGAGTTGTTCACCATTGCAATAGCAGTATGCGCAGCAACGATGCCTGCAATGGTGGCAATACGATTCGCAACACCCACAATTTCAACATGGCGTCGCCCATTGCGCACACCCCGGGCTTCCACGCGTAGTCCGCCCATGCCGCCTTCAGCATGTGGAGGCGACAACATGGGTAGTCGCGCAGTCAGACGATCTCGACGAGTAGCAGATACCCGCACAGTGATGCGCTGAAGTTCTGGCTCTGCGCGTTGCAGCAAAATGGGTTCCGGACTGGCATAGCGATAACAATCCCGAGCGCCTACGGGTTCTGGAAACCAACACAGTTCGCGCCCACTACCCGCTGGTCGTTGCAGCCATTCGCCGTCGTGCCAACCCACCGACACACCTGCTAACGAGTCGTGGTGTTGGCGCGCGCACATGGGCCCGCCTGTGCCGTGCACTGCAGTGTGGACTTCGTCCATGGTCTCAAAGGCACGCTTCACATGGCTGACAAGTAGGCCCGACAACCCCGGCACACAACCAGCCCCTGTTACAACCGAGGCATTGCGTTTGAGAGCTCTGTCGTCGATATCAAGAATGGCCAACACATCTGCCAAGTTGTCGCTGACAGAGACAACGTTGACACCTTGCGCCACCAAATTCGACACCATGGCTGCATGCGGGCCGCCATGGGCCATCACGACAACCGAGGAGTCCAAAAGCTCGCGGGCATTCCTCAATGAGACAATGTGTGTTGCAAAGCCGCGTGCCTTGAGCGTGTCGGCAACACGTGAGCCCACAAGGCCCGAGCCAATAATGCCAATGGCGTTGGTGCTCATGGCTTTAGCGCTGAGGGGTGACCTCGCGCCACCCACCCTGCTGCGATGTCACAGGGGACTTGCCGCGGGCGCGCAACACCGTGGCAACCATGCTGCCAATGGAGACCGCGAGTATTACTTGGCGGAGGAATTTCACCCCCTCAACCTATCGGGATTGCCAAGCGCGAAATCAGGCCACTGATTTGCGCCGAGAGCGTATGAACAGCATTGCTAGTAACAACAAGATGACCCCCGCGACCACGATGAGAATGACCGGCACCAATGAGCCACTAGCGGGCTCTGAAGTGATGGTGGTGGTTTGCTCACCGCCAACACTGCGGGCGACTACTTCTGCATCGTCTGAGCCGGACATTGCCTCAGGATTGCGGTACAGCGTATTGGTAAGCACAACAGACTTTGAGCCATCTTTGGGTATCACGCGAACAGCAACAGTGTTGCTGACGTCAATCAGTGGCAGCGTTGTGCCTGATGTCAATGTGACCCACTCGGAACCGTTCACTGACGCTTCAACTTTTTCAACATTGTCTGGTGCAACACCTGATTGTTGAATGACATTGGCTGAACAAGCATCACTACACGTGATGCCTGACGTAGTGGCTGAAATCAAGATTTTTGCTGTTGTTGAGTCATTTGCTTTGTCTGAAGATGATTCCTCATTAGTTGATGTTGATCCAATATTTGTGTTTGGCTCAAGATCAAAAACCTGCGGCAAATCAATTCTTCCAATAAGTTCGTCTTTCGGCGTTGACGATGTATCGGAATTCTTCAGTTGAAATTGAAATGACAGCACATCACCAAGCCGCCCACCGTAACGCCGTTCGGCATCTTTGTCCCACTGCACGTGATATGCCGTCACCTCATGAGCTTCTGTGCCAAAGAGGTTGAACATATTCTCCAACTTGTAGTTACCTAACGTCCGGCGAGTAATCATGTCAACAACAAGGTCGCCGGTTTCAATATTCACTACTCGTATCTCGATGTAGTCAGTTTCGTCACATGTGGACTCAGCTGTCAACACGCCATCTGCAGACACCTCAACGCGCGGAACTTTGCCAGCACAAGGCCGATTATCTTCCGGTGAAACAATAGTTAGATCAAGTTGAGTCTTTGGCGAAACGGTTTGAGTAATGCGGTCGATTTCCTGGAAGAAATAGGTCCCGGACAATGGTTGAGTACTTGATAGACGAAAGACTGCGCGCATCTTGTTTTCGACGAGCACTTTGCTGGAGTACACCGACAGACCATTCTCAAAGTCGCCCCACAGGGTGAAATACGAATCAACAGTGCAAAGTGGAAACACAAACTCAAGTGTTTCTCCAACAGTAATTACTTGATTAGTACCACCCGTGATCCGTGGCGGTTGTTGACACTCTTGAATAATGGTTTTTGATGATTGATTATTTGGGATACTGATAATCGTGTTATTCGAGTTGTCTGTTGTCTCGTTATCAATAATCTGATTGGTATCAGCCGCCGGTGTGTTGTCTGTGGGCTCGGTAGGTCCTTCTGCGATCGCAGGCGGTTCAACGGTCTCAGGTGTTGATTCACATACTGGTTTGTTCTTTACATCTGTGAGTGCCTTCTCAAACTGTGGGTATTCACGGATATTGCGTTTTGCCTCAAAGTGTTTGGGGAAGAGATTATTTTGCTCTTTTTGCTTTGCGCTATATTCAGCGTCTGCTTCGGCAACTTTTTTTGCATTCTCCGACGTGGGGTTGGCCACTAGTTCATTGAGCGCTTCAGTCGATTTGTTGTACAGGGTGGTGAGTAGTACCTGGTTTTCCTTCAGCGTTTTGTCTATGTTTTCGAATTCGTTTTTCGTTTTTGTCGATAGATCAATAAATTCCTGATAGAAACCGATGCCTTTATCTTTTTCCGCTTGAGTGGCAAAGCAACCCTCTCCAATTGATGAATTGCGCACGCGGCCCGATGCATCAGATTGGCCACATGCAGACAACAAAAGTCCGGCTGCCAGCAGGGTTGCGGCAAAGCGGTGAGTGATTATTTGGCTCATGATGTCACTCCCTTGCGCCGTGCACGCGTGTACAGCGTGGCGAGTAACAACAAGATGATGACCGCTATTGCGATCAGAACGATCCAAGTTGTTGGTAGCGAACCGTCGTCAGCTGCTACGACCTCTACTGATTGTGTTCCCGAACCAGAAACAATCAGTGTTTGTGACTCTGTTGAATCATTGATAGCCGCTGCGTTTTTGTACAGAGTTGTGCTGAGAACAACTGGTCGCGCGTTATCTGTGGGTGAGACCCGTAGTTGAATTGTTGTTGCTTCCGAAGTGAGGGGCAGTAAAAGGTTTGGCGTGAGAGTTTCCCAAGCTGAACCGTCGACAGAGACTTCAACCGCTTTGACTTTTTCAGGTGCTATTCCTGACTGTTGAACAACATTGTTAGTACAGGTTTGATCACATGTGGTTGATGTCGCCCGAGGTTCAACGACTACAAAGGCTGGACTCACGGCTGGTTTGTCATCATCTGATGTTTGCGAATTGGGTTCAGAACCGGGTGCAGATTCAGAGTCTGGCTCTGTGTACAAGACGAATGGCAAGTCAATAGTTCCGAGTGGATCGAATTGAGGTTCGTTGGAACCTGTTGAAAGGATGTCGAGCTGAAGTTCGTACCAGCTTGTTAACCCAACACGGCGTTTGCTTGAGTCGTCGTCTGCAATCACAAGGTGTGAGCTTTCAATGAAGTATTTGCGCTTACCGATGAATTTACCGAGGTCTCTTCTGGTGGACGGCTCTTTGCTGTTGTTTATAACCCAATGTGCTTTGGTTTCTTTCGTTTCTGTGTCAATAAGAATCATCTCCCAATGAGTTGCCGCATCACAGTCGCTTTTACCTGTGAGAATTCCGTCGCTGTTCAATGAAACATCAGGTGTTGTATCTGCGCACGGATCAACAGTCTCCGCTGGCACAATCGTGACTGAGAAATATCTCTTCTCCGATTCCGCATACGGAAAACTTTGTTTGATTTGGTACACCCAAAAAGAAGTTGTGAAAAGACTTTGTCCAGCTATTCGAAGGACTGCAGTTTTGGTACCAGTAGTTGATGGAAAGAGCGTGAGAACTTGCGAGTTCACATCGCCATCTGCACCCAACACGATTCCGGCTGACTCGCCCCATTCTGGACATAACGGAATTTCCACCGTCATTTCTTCTCCACGACGGAATGTGTAGTCAGTTCCCGTGGGAATGTCAGGTGGGTTCAGGCAATCATCTTTGGTTTGATCGGTTGGCGTATCTGTTGGCGTCTCAGAAGAAGAGGCTTGGGACACTGTCGAATCAGGCTCAATGTTTTGTGGCTGAGAAGTTTCAGGCGCGGGTGTCTCGGACGTGGAAGTCACTGGCTCAGAATTGTTAGAGCTAGGTACCTCGGGAGTAATGGGCTCGCACACGGGCTTGTTAGTTGCAGCCGCTAGCAAGAGGTTGTACTGGGGAAGAGCTCGGTACTCATTATTGGCCTTTGCATATTCATCGGCGGCGGCGGCGGCGGCGAGGTTCGCTTGGTACACCTCCTCGATCATTTTGTCCCACGCATCCAACGCCGCTTTAGATGTGTTGTCAATTTTTGCGTAGAGGGTCTGCCATGTTTCTCCGTCTGTGGGCAACATGGCTGTGTAGGCCGCACCCAAATCATCTTGCTTTTTCTTTAGTGCATCTCTTTGCTCGCCAAGTCGGCGAGCTTCATCGGCTTGGCGTTGATAGAACCCAACTTCCTCTTCTTTTTTCTCTTGTGTCTCGTAGCATTCGCCCTCGGGTGCTGAGTTGCGAATACGGCCCGATGCGTCAGATTGACCACACGCTGACAACAAAAGTCCGGCTGCCAGCAGGGTTGCGGCAATAC
>JAUMDU010000096.1:0-2455 GCA_032121425.1 Ilumatobacteraceae bacterium
ACAGAGCGAAATCCCGTCACCACGCTGACGCATTCAGTGATTTCACCGTGGGGGTTCATCAACTCCAACATCACGCGATATCGATGAGGGTTTTCTGCAGACCATTGCGCAACATCGGGAATGGTCCATTTGCGAATGTGAGCCACATGGCCAGCAAAGACGTATGGGGTATCAAACCACGCCACTTCAGATGAACGATCTGGTCCCACGCGACGACCTGACATTGTCTCAAGGTGTGCCTTCACCATCCATCCGCGTTGTAGTTGTGTGTCACTAGGAACACCAAGTGCAACATCAATAGACAATGTGCCGTTTCCTTTGGCATCAAGTCCTGCATCAACGCGCACATCATCAATACCAATTACTGCTTGGGAACGCAGAAACACTTCGCGATGTAATCCTGCCATCCACCATTGATCTTGATCTTCGAGATGACTGTGTGCTGAATAGCGACACACCACAATGGCCACCTCATTCGATCCTTGTACCACTACTGAAGAGATGTCGTATTCGCTGGGTAAGCGACTATCGGATCCGTATCCCACAAAGATGCCGTTGATGTACACCATGTGCACACTTTCTGCACCGCCGATATGCAAGATGGTGCGTCGACGCAACCATGGTTGGGTGACAGTGAAAGTACGTCGATGCACTGCCGTAGCAACTTGTTCAGGTAACTGCGGCGGACGCCCTTTCCATGGCATCTGCACATTTGTGTAATGCGGCAAATCACCAAGTCCGGCAAGTGTCCAGTTCCCTGGAATGGAAATCGTGGACCACTTTGTGGTGTCGCTGGTGAGTGCAGATCCGGGCACTTGTTCCACATCTGCAAAACGGCGAATCTGCCAAGAGCCATTCAATGAGCGAAACCACGGACTCTTTTCGCGCACTCCTGCACGCGCACCTTCGCTATCGCGAAACGACACCAATGGTGTCCGCATGGCAAGGCGATTCATTGAGACAACATTGGGATCACTCCATGGACGAAGCTCCCCGACAACTGGCAAAGTCATAGGCTTATCTTCTCACGCCACGAGACGGCTACCGTTTGTCGCATGGCCCAAAGTTTCAATACCGACGGGGGAATCCATGAAATTCCCCTCAATGCAGCCGTGGGGCGTATGTGGCTATGTGGAAAACACTTCATTGCGCCCCAAGTAGATGAGGTGCGCATACAGCATTCCATTGATCGGGTGGTCTGTTTGGTGGAAGAACATGAACTCACTGGCCGATATGACTCATATGTGCAATGGCACGCACAATCTGCAGGTGCGGCTGGGTTGTGGTTCCCTATCCCTGACCTTTCTTATCCCTCACTTGATAACGCATTAGGTTTCATTGAAGAATTAAGTGATTTTGTGTGCAACACAGGCAGTATTGCGGTGCATTGTGCAGCTGGTATTGGGCGCGCCGGAACTACAGCAACTGCAATTTTGATGACATTGGGAATGGAAATGAATGAGGCCATTACCCATGTACGTACTCATCGCCCTATGGCTGGGCCAGAGTCTGGTACGCAAATGGAATTCATTCAACAATTAGACGAGTACATTCGCGACAACACGTCACACGATTAGACGCTAGGATGTTCTAGAACCTAACCAATATGACGTCGCACGGTGCGATGTCCGGAGCAGTGAGAACAATGAATATCCTCGTCGTAGGAGCTGGTGGAGTTGGGGCCTCGATGGCCTCTATTGCCGAAACGAGGAGTTTTTTTGACTCCTTTGTGTTGGCTGATATTTCCAGAGAACGTGCCTTGCAGGCCATCTCGGAACTCGATGACCCTGGAAAGTTCATTGCAGAACAAGTAGATGCAGGCAATGTGCAACAACTTGTTGCATTGATTGAAAAAACACACGCCGATGTTGTGGTCAATGCGTGTGACCCACGTTTCAACGAAACAATCTTTGAAGCGTGTTACAACGCAAAATGCAACTACGTCGACATGGCGATGAACTTAAGCAAGCCGCACCCCACTGATCCTTTCAATCAAGTGGGAATGCCACTTGGTGAGGAACAACTTGCCGACCACGAAAAATGGAAAGAGCGAGGCATTCTTGCACTCGTGGGCATGGGCGTAGAGCCTGGCTTAAGCGACATCTTTGCTCGTTACGCAGCCGATCATATTTTTGATGAAGTTCACGAAGTAGGTGTACGTGACGGATCGAACTTATCGATTGACGGTTTTGATTTTGCGCCCACGTTTTCTATTTGGACAACCATTGAAGAATGTTTGAATCCACCAGTTATTTGGGAAAAAGAGCGTGGTCTCTATACAACAGATTGTTTTAGTGAGCCCGAAATCTTTCACTTCCCTGCTGGCATTGGCCCTGTTGAATGCGTCAACGTAGAACACGAAGAAGTGATCTTGATTCCACGCGCCGTGGATTGCAGTCGTGTCACCTTCAAATACGGTCTTGGTGCTGAATTTATTGACTGGCTAAAGACCTTT
>JAUMDU010000097.1:0-1665 GCA_032121425.1 Ilumatobacteraceae bacterium
TGGGCACTTCTCATCGTCAGGCGCCCGTTAAGAACATTGTGGGGTCTGTGCGCGAAGGGCTGACGTCGCTCTTTAATCTTCCTGCTGGCTGGGAAATTGTGATGGGCAATGGCGGCTCTACTGTCTTTTGGGATGTCGCTACTTTTGGTCTCATTCGTGAGCGCAGCCACCACTTGGTGTTTGGCGAGTTCTCATCCAAGTTTGCAGAAGCTTCTGCTGCAGCACCACACCTTGCAGACCCAGTCATCGTTTCTTCAGATCCTGGAACACACCCCTCTCCTGCAAGTGATGCAACGTGCGACATTTATGCATACCCACATAACGAGACATCAACTGGTGTTGCAATGTCGCCTGTGCGACCAGCCAAAGACGGTCTAGTAGTTGTGGATGCAACATCCGCATCTGGTGGTCTGATGTGGGACCCATCTCAAGTAGATGTGTACTACTTCGCACCACAAAAATGTTTCGCCTCTGATGGTGGCTTGTGGTTGGCCGCGTGTTCGCCTGCAGCCATTGAACGAATTCGCGAAATCAAAGCGAGCAAGCGTTGGATGCCTGCATCACTCGACCTCTCCATTGCTCTTGATAACTCTGTTGCAAATCAGACATACAACACACCAGCGTTAGCCACTCTCATCATGCTTGATGAACAGGTGAAGTGGATCAACTCGAATGGTGGATTGTCGTGGGCTGCGAGCCGTTGCGCAGAATCTGCACGCAACATGTACTCCTGGGCCGAGGCGCGTGCCTTTGCAACGCCTTTTGTTGCTAATCCTGCGCAGCGTTCAGATGTAGTGGCCACAATCGATATTGATGGCGTAGATGCCAACCAGATCAGTGCCATTTTGCGCGCAAATGGCGTGGTGGATACCGATAGTTATCGCAAATTGGGACGAAACCAAATACGTGTTGGCATGTTCCCTGCCATCGACCCAGCCGATATCTCCGCATTAACTGCCTGTATCGACGTAGTGGTCGACCATCTTCGTTCGTAGATTGAACGGCGATGCCGATTTCAGTTAACGAAGTGCTTGAGTCCTATTGGGACGACATTGCCCCACTTCGTAACCCCGTCATGCTTGTCGCACTTCGTGGACTATTCGATATTGGTGGCGTAGCCACATCTGCACTCGACTGGATGCTGAAGGAACGCGATGCATTGGTAATTGCTGACATCGACCCAGATCCATTTTTTGACTTCACGCAGGAACGGCCCGAGCAGTTCATTGATGAAGACGGCGAAAAGCAAATTCGTTGGCCAGAAAATGAGTTCATGATCATTCGCTACCCAGAAGGTGCGCGCGACATGATCGTGTTGAACGGTATTGAGCCACATGTTTCGTGGAACACGTTCACACAGTGCGTCGTCTCAGTTGCTCAAGGATTGGGCTGCAACTTAGTAGTCAGTCTTGGTGCTGCGGCCGAACAAGTTCCACATACGCGCGTGCCACTTGTTGTGGGCAGCACTACCAATGAAGATTTAGCGATGCGCCTTGGTCTGAGCAGACCTCAGTACCAAGGCCCTACTGGTGTTGCCGGCGTGATGCTCGATGCTCTCGACCGAGCTGGTATTCCCAGTGTCAGTTTGCGCGTAGGTGTGCCGCACTATCTCATGCATGCACAACACCCAAAGAGCGCGGCTGCACTGCTTCAACATCTGCAACA
>JAUMDU010000098.1:0-6070 GCA_032121425.1 Ilumatobacteraceae bacterium
AAATGGCAATTGATGTGGCGGGTTTTACGGCCAACGAAGCAGATCAACTGCGTCAGGCAATGGGCTCCAAGCGTTCAACTGCTCGCATGGAGAAATTAAAGACTCGCCTGTATGACGGTATGGCGAAACGAGGCATTGCAGGCCCTATTGCAGATGAGATTTTCAACAAAATGTCGGCTTTTGCACACTATGGATTTCCAGAGAGCCATTCGGTGAGCTTTGCGTACTTGGTGTATGCCTCTGCGTGGATCAAGTTGTATGAACCTGCAATATTTTGCACATCATTGCTGAATTCTCAGCCAATGGGTTTTTGGTCATCACATACGTTGGTGCGTGATGCGCGTCGACATGGGGTAGTGGTGCACACCCCCGACATCAATGCATCATCTGATGTGGCAACAGTGGTGCACGATTCCGACTCACATGGATCACTTGCCGTACGTATGGGAATATCTTGCGTGCGCGGCGTTGGCGCAGATCTCGCACGGCGTATTGCGGAATCTGGTCCCTATGAATCGCTTGAGCATCTTTCGCGTGTGGTGCCACAAATATCTCGGTCTCAGATGGAAGCACTGGCAACTGCAGGGGCGTTCACAGAAAGTTTTGACGTTGATCGTCGCGATGCATTGTGGGAAGCAGGCGCATATGGGCATAGACACGGACGCGGCCAAGATCACCTCGACAAAATCATGGGACTCAATGTCATCCCGCATCTTCCAGGCATGGCCCCTATTGAAGAAGCCATTGCTGATCTGTGGGCAACTGGTGTATCCCCCAATGGGCATCCCACGGTGTTCTTGCGAGAACAACTCTCCGCTAAGGGCGTCTTGTGTGCAGATCAGTTACTTAGCGCAGAACACAACGCAAGGGTGCTTGTAGCGGGCGTTGTCACTCATCGGCAACGCCCGATGACTGCTCGCGGGACAACATTTATCAGTTTGGAAGATGAAACAGGGCTGATCAATGTTGTGTGTTCTAAAGGTTGCTGGATGCGACACCGTGCGATTGCCCGAGATGCTTCGGCACTGTTAGTGCGAGGCCGTCTTGAATATGCCGATGGAGTTGTGAACATTGTCGCGGAATCGTTGTCGCCATTGTTTGTTGCAGCAACTGTGCCAAGTAGAGATTTTCGCTGAGGTATAGATCAATCAGCAATGTTGCTGATTTCAAAAGGTGTGTTGGGAATTCCTTGACGGAGAATTGTCTCGACGTGTACTGCAAGATCTGTTGGTGAGAGAAAATCAGGACCTGTGTGTTGTTGTATGTCGCTCATCGTCCACCAACGAATCTCGGTGAGATTTTCTGCCGCGAGTTCAGCAGCGCTCATCTGGGGTGCCGGAACAAAAGGCTCGGTACGCACCAAGTACACCGTTTCGCGTTGTCCCTGCCACTGCACTCCATCACTATCTACAACATCAAACACATGTGTTCTGTTCCATACCAGCGGACCAATGTGAGGTGAGGTGATGCCAATCTCTTCGGCAAGTTCGCGATGCAGTGCGTCAATATCTGTTTCGCCCGGTGCAATTCCGCCACCTGGCAGTACCCACCAGGTGCCATGGGGGAATACAAGACGCACCAACAGCACGCGTTCATCTGTGTCGATAACTAAACCGCGCACAGCAGGTCGTAAAGAAAGTGCGTTCACTCGTTGGGTGTTTCGCCAAGACCGTCGTTGAACATTCGGTACGTCTCGTAGATGTCTTTACATTTTTCACACAATGGCAACTGTTTAGGGTCGCGAGATGGAACCCACACATGGCCACACAACGCTTCAAGTGGTGTTCCATTAATCCGTGCTTCAAGAACCTTGGCAGCAGCATTTTCGCCAGGCAATGTTTTTACGATGTGGGCTGCTACTGGTTCTGCGGTTTCGGGAATCTGCTCTGTCTCGGGGGATACTTCAACGGGACGGGTGCGCAACGGGGTGGGCATAGTGAGTAGTTAATCATCTCTGCGGCACCACATACACTTTCATCGGTGAAGATTCTTGATTCGTGTGCATGGGCCAATGATTGGGCCCTGCGCTACAAGGCGATGCCGTGACTATTTACGTGGACCAATGTCGCTGGTCTCACAAAGATCATTACTGGTGCCACATGGTGAGCGATGTATCTATTGAGGATTTACATGGCTTTGCTGAACACCTTGGTATTCCTCGTCGAGCATTCCATGGTGATCACTATGACCTGCCTCAGCACGTGCGTGAGCTTGCGTTGACGCATGGCGCTATTGAGGTAAGCAGTCGCGAAGTTGTTGGGGTGTTGATGCGCACAGGATTACGCATGTCACCTGCACAGCGACGTGCTTATGTACATGGCGAAGCAGGACTCCAAGAACCTAGGGAATTGGGCCACGACTCGGGCCGATAAATTTCGCCCGGGCTTATCACTACCCAGTCCAGTAATTTGAGCCCGGCATTGTGCAACATTGAGTGCGCCAGATGTACGAGGGGTTGGTCGTGGTGGAGTGCTTGTGATGTGGTGCGACTGCTGATCAGTACGACACCGTGAGCATGATGCAGTTCGGAACAGTCAGCGATGATGTCATGAAGTGCGACCAGTCCAAGTGGAGCAAACCGGTTGAGATGAATTCCGCGACGCATGTGGTCGAGGACAACAACGGTGGTTGATGGACGACGTGGACGCTCGAAAATTAAAGCACCCACACCCAGTGCTTCTATAGGCGTGGACACTACATCTATAAATGGACGCGGAACATCGAGAAGTGATGACGCAAATAAAGGTGAATGAGACAAGAGCCCTCCTAAGAATCAACGGAGGAAGTCGTGAGTGACTGTAAAGAGGGGCTGTGTCAATCAGGGGAGAGAGATAATCAACATCACCGACACCACCATGGCGCCAATGGGTGCCACATAGTGGATCAATGGTGAGGTCTGTGTGCGTCGTGGCGCAAGCATCACGTATCCCACCGCTGCTCCAGTAAGAGCCCCACCAAGATGTCCACCCACAGAGATGCCAGGGATAACAAAAGTGATAATCAGGTTGATGAACAGCAGTGCACCGATGCCAGTGTCCATGGGGTTGACACCTCGTCGTTGATACGCCACCGCAACTGCTGCCATAAGACCAAACACTGCTCCAGAGGCACCGCCGGTGAGACCATCGGGTTGCAAGAGAAGTGCTCCTGCGGCTCCTCCGAACATGGCACTGAAGTACAACAGTAGAAAACGCGTGCGGTCAAGAATGGGCTCAAGCATTTGGCCGAGTTGCCATAACAGCAACATGTTCATTGCGATGTGAAAAATACTGAAGTGAAGAAAACCTGATGTGATGATGCGATACCACTCACCGTTGTCAATAAAGATTTTGGATATTCCAAGATCAAATTCACGTCCGTTGATGTTTCCTGCAACATCGGGTCCAGCGATGACCCACAGATACACCACAAGGTTGAGTGCAATAAGAACTTTGGTAGCCAGAATTGGCTGTGCCGCATTCCAGTAACGCGCGCGTTCTTGACGGCTTGGCTGTGCACGCTTCACGCAATCCACACAGTGTGATCCCACATCGGCTTGTACGAGACAGTTATTACACGCTGCTCGATCACAACGGGTGCAGTGTCGACCAGTGGGGACATCGGGATGTCGTGCACAAAACTCGAGCGCTGGTGGGGGGAGCGTCACGCCCTCAGTGTATGTCGGGGGCAAGAGGTCTGTTTTGTGTTTTGGTTATCGAGGTGGTGATTCAGCCAAGTCACGGTTGGCCAGATACCAATCGACCGTGCGTTGGAGGCCTTCGGCAAAACTCATAGATGCCCGCCATCCCAACATTTCTGCAGCTCGCGAGGCATCGATGCGTCGTCGAGGTTGTCCGTCGGGCTTTGTTGCGTCCCATTGCAATTCGCCGGTGAAGCCTGTGACACGTGCGATGGTTTCTGCTGTTTCACGAATAGTGATCTCGCGATCAGATCCCAAGTTGATGGGTTCCACTCCTTCATGATTTTGCGCTGCAAGAACAATGGCTGCCGCTGCATCTTCTACATAGAGGTATTCACGACTTGCAGAGCCTGTTCCCCATACGTCAATAGAGACCGCACCTTGTTCTTTTGCTTCCACACATTTTTTGATCAGCGCAGGAATGACATGTGATACCGATGGATGGAATTTGTCACCTGGCCCATAGAGATTGGTGGGAATGAGATACGCAAATTTTTGCCCGTACTGAGCGTTGTTGACTTGGGCGTGCACAAGGTGTGCTTTTTTCGCCACACCGTAAGGGGCGTTGGTTTCTTCAGGGTAGCCATCCCAAAAAGATTCTTCGCGAAACGGCACCGGGGTGAATTTGGGATACGAACATACAGTTCCCAGAAGAACAGTTTTTTCTACACCGTGAGTGCGGGCGGCTTCGATGACATGAGTTCCCATGAGCAAGTTGTCGAGATACAAAGCAGCAGGTTCAACTTGGTTGTATCCAATGCCACCCACGCGAGCGGCCAGATGGATGAGGTGTGTGGGGCGATGGGTGGCCAGCATGTCTGATGCCACACCGGGGATGACCAAGTCATATTCATCGTGCGTGGGGGCGACCACTTCGGCACCGAGATCGGTGAGTCGTTGGACAACAACCCGACCAAGGAATCCATTTCCTCCTGTCACCAGGACCTTGCGTTGAGCCCAAAATTCAGCCATGGATGCCATAGTAGGTGCGAAACGGCAAGAATGAGGGAGTGCGCATTGCCTACACCCTCGAACAATGTTGGCGCCGTGTGCCTGGAGGCACCGGGACGTCGGCCCTAGAGGTGCTCAAAGAACTGCTCACAATTGATGAATGTGATGTGGTGGGGGTTGCTGGTCGACACAGGCATCGGCCCACAACAGGATTTGAACCTCCCATATCGGTGGCAACTTTTCCCATTGGTGGTGCACTGTTGGTAGAGGCTTGGACTCGTACCAGGTGGCCATTGGTGGAGTCGTTAGTTGATGGTCTTGATGTGGTGCATTCCACCACCATCATCG
Source organism: Ilumatobacteraceae bacterium (assembly GCA_032121425.1). GTDB lineage: Bacteria > Actinomycetota > Acidimicrobiia > Acidimicrobiales > Ilumatobacteraceae > UBA2093. The sequence goes on from JAUMDU010000098.1 coordinate 4,979, forward strand.
CGCCTGCCACACGTAAACCCCTTGTTACCACTATTCACGATCTTGCTTTTTTACATCACCCCGATTTCTTTACAGCACGAGGAAACAAAGTGTTTCGTCGCAGTCTGAATGTGAATCGAGAAAGAGCCACATTAATTTTGTGCTCTTCGGTAGCAACGATGGATGACTGCATCAATGAGGGCTTCACTTCATCACGACTACGTCATGTGCCACTTGGTGTGCATGCTCATGATGTGAGCGATGCCGATCGGCAGCGTGTGCAACAAAAGTATGGATTACCCAACGAATTTGTGTTGTTTGTGGGCACGGTTGAACCACGGAAAAACCTTGCACGCCTTGTGAATGCGCTTGAATCATTACCCGGTGCACCTCCGCTTGTGATTGCAGGAATAGAAGGTTGGGGCGATGCGCAACTCACCACAACACATGAAGTGCATGCCATTGGCTATGTAGCCGCCCAAGATCTACCCGCGCTGTATTCGCTATGTGCAGTGTTTGCATTTCCCTCAATTCTTGAGGGGTACGGCTTGCCTGTTGTTGAAGCAATGGCTCATGGGGCACCTGTGATCACATCGCGCGGCACATCTACCGAAGAGGTCGCAGGTGGGGCCGGCGTTCTTGTGGATCCACTTGACGTTGCATCTATCGCATCGGGAATTCGTACAGCACTCGACAGGCGTGATGAATTTATTGCTCAGGGCTACGAACGTGCACGACAATTGCCGTGGTCAGCAACTGCTGCACTGACGCTAGAGGCCTATAAAGATGCAGTGGAGATGGGTTCGTGAAGAACAACGGATCATCAACTCGAGTTGCAGTCAATCTTTTGTGGTGTGTTCCTGGTGTAGGTGGAAGTGAAGAGTATTTGGTACGTCAACTTGTTGGCCTTACTGAAAACACTCACGACTGTGCTGTAGATGTTTTCGCTCCCAAAGGATTTTCTGCGCGTCAACCTAGGTTGGCTTCTCATTTCAATGTTGTGGAAGCACCGTCATCGTGTGCTCGTCGAGTAGTGCGCATCGCACTGGAACACACGTGGCTCATGTGGCGCACACGTCGACACGATGTTGTGCACCACGGGGGAGGAACAAT
>JAUMDU010000099.1:0-526 GCA_032121425.1 Ilumatobacteraceae bacterium
GTCGTCCTGCCCTTCGGCTCACTCTGCAAACCCGTGAGCAACATATCCGTCGTGAGAAGGCAACATCAAATATCTGCACAGCCCAAGTACTTCTCGCAAACTTGGCTGGGATGTACGGCGTATGGCATGGCCCTGACGGGCTTGCCGGCATTGCACACCGGGTGCACTTCTTTGCTGCAGCAACCGCACACGCTCTTCGCACAGCAGGACACACCGTATTGCATGACGAATTTTTTGACACAGTTGCCGTACAAGTCACCGATGCTTCCACGACATCTGCACATTTGCGAGCACATGGATTCAATGTGCGCATACTCGATGAGACCTCAATATCTTTCAGTTTTGATGAAACCACGACTATGGCAACTGCTCAGGAATTTGCGGCTTTGTGGGACGCCACCATTGCCGATGACAAAGTCTCAGCACTTGCTACACATCAACGCACAACCACTTACATGGGCCAAGCCGTATTTCATAAATATAGAAGCGAACATGAAATGCTGCGCTATCTACGCTCACTTGCAGA
>JAUMDU010000099.1:536-1690 GCA_032121425.1 Ilumatobacteraceae bacterium
TCTGGGCTCATGCACTATGAAATTGAATTCCACCACAGAAATGGAACCTGTGACCTGGCCTGAGTTCTCAGCGTTACACCCTTTTGTCCCAGAGGATGAATCGATAGGTATTCGCTCTGTGATTACTGAGCTTGAAGACATGTTGGTTGCAATCACCGGTTATGACGCCATCAGTCTTCAACCCAATGCCGGTAGCCAAGGAGAGTTTGCAGGCTTACTTGCTATTCGCGCCTATCATCAATCACGTGGCGACATTCAACGCACGATCTGTCTGATTCCTTCAAGCGCACATGGCACAAACGCCGCAAGTGCTGTGATGGCAGGAATGGACGTAGTTGTCGTGAACTGTGATGCACAAGGAAACATCGATGTTGCTGACCTCTCCGCCAAAGCACAACAAGCAGGCACACGGCTCGCAGCCACAATGATTACGTACCCGTCAACTCATGGAGTATTCGAAGAGGCCATCGGCGAAATCTGCGCGATTATTCACGACAACGGCGGACAGGTGTACGTCGACGGAGCAAATATGAATGCACTAGTGGGCACCGCCCAACCTGGTCGCTTTGGTGCTGACGTGAGTCATCTGAACTTGCATAAGACGTTCTGTATTCCACACGGTGGTGGAGGTCCTGGAGTTGGCCCAGTGGTCGCGCGTGCACACCTGGAGCCTTTTCTTCCTGGTGATCCGCGTGATACGAACAGCACGCGCCCAGCAATCTCTGCTGCTCCATTTGGGTCCGCAAGCATTCTTGCTATTCCATGGGTGTACATCATGATGATGGGACCACAAGGTCTTCTTCAGGCCACAGCGGATGCGATTCTCTCGGCTAACTACATCTCATCACGTCTACATAATTCTTTTCCTATTTTGTACCGAGGGAATATGCAACGCGTAGCCCACGAATGCATTCTCGATGTAGGCACTGTCCTGGCAAGTACAGGTCTCACCATTGATGACGTCGCGAAACGTTTGATGGACTACGGATTCCACGCCCCCACGATGAGTTTCCCGGTGGCCAATACGTTGATGGTGGAACCCACCGAAAGCGAATCACTTGCAGAATTAGATCGATTTTGTGACTCAATGATTTCCATACGTCACGAGATCGACACAATGGTGACCACTGGAACTTCGGCCGAAGACTCCGTCT
>JAUMDU010000100.1:0-1903 GCA_032121425.1 Ilumatobacteraceae bacterium
GCGAGTCCCGCAGCATCATTGAAACATCCAGCACCGCATTGGCATGCACCTTTGCCTCATCGGTATTAAGAGTTTTGCCAAGCTCAACAACAAATGCCATGGAGTTTTTCAACCCCTTCTTTTGCCAAGTGGCGGCAACACCCGTGTATCTGCCGCCCGTGATTCGCTTCATTGGTAAGCCCGTAATCGCACCATACCGAGCTCGAATTTCACCTTCAAAACCAACACCTGGTGAAATGATGTTCAAGTCTTGGTGATACCACAGACCTAAAGCAGGTTTGATTTCGCGGAAAAAGCTAACGAGCGCTTTTGTCTCTGGCTCGGATGCGCGATTAGGTCCTGCATATTGCCAATAACCAGGCTGACCAATTCGCGCCCATCCGTGAGGAAAGTTTCTATTCAGGTCCACGCGATTTGCGTTTCCACGACGATCTAACGCAGTTCCATCTGGATTCATAGATGGAATAACCCACAGGTTTATGCCTTTGGGTATCTGCATGTTCAACAGCTCATCAGTAATGAGTAGACCTGCTTCTTCGTTGCCATGAATGACACCGACAACAGCAACAGTGACCCCGCGAGGGTCTCCCATTCGAAATGCCTCTAGCGGACGACCTTGAATCGATGTGCCAAACACACGGCGCTCAATCACATTGCCGTCAGCGCGCGTCGGCACAGCCACAGAGGCCGTGCCGACAAGCGCAATAACGAGGGTTACAAGAAAACGTTTGATGTAAACGATATTACTTGGACCACACCAGTTTCTTTTTCACCATCTTGCATGTGAGCGTGGACTTCTTTTTCGCAATGGTTACTGATGCTTTCGCGCCAGCCTTTGTGCATGTAGCACCAATCTTGGCTTTTGCTGCAGCAGTTGCGGCCGTGGAAGAAGACGCAGCGGCAACCTTGAGGGTTCCACTTCCAATCGTAAAGTTCATATCTTGGCGACCTGCCGAAGTCGCAAAGTACACCTTGAACACGTTCGAACCAGGCGAGGTTTCATAACCCGTTGGGTCAAGCCGGCTCTTATCAGAACCCGTAATCGCAACTGGGTTTGACCAAGTCAAACCGTCAGTTGAATCTGACATGTACAGCTCTTGTGTGTTTCCACAGCCAGGGCCATCCGACATAATCATCAGCCAGTTACCAGTAGTTGCACGCAAAATTTCAGTGTCTACAAATCCATCTTTTGAAAAGCGATAGCCCGCGTCTTTCACAAAACTGACGCCATCAGTTGATGTGTAACTTGCAACTTTTTCTGGGCAAGAAGAACTCATCGTTGGCGATTCAACAATGTAAATTCGCACACCTGCACCACCTGGAAGTTCGACAGCATCGGGAACACCCCAAGCCCTCATAGAACTACTTACCTTCATTTGCTCACTGGTCAACGTGGCAGCACCAATTGATACACAATCTGCAGTAAGGCAAGGTGCGGAATACACAGCTTGTGTTCCCGACATTGGATCCATTTTCTTAAAGTACGCACGTTTCACACCACCAAAGGTTGCGAACGTAACGTCATTAATTGGTGAACCCCAGTTGGCCGCAACAGCCGTGCATGTACCAGCAGAAGTACAGTCGGCGATAGACGTTCCGGATGGACCACCCGAGTACCACAAACGATCTACCGAACCAGTTCGCTCCACGTGAGGCGAAACACCCGTTAGGCCCAAGTTTGTTGAATCGTCCGTGAATGCCCACGAACTCGATGCTGTTGTCTGCTGGCTAGTCGCCATGGTGACAGCCACCAATGTTGCTACTGCAATGAGACCTTTTCTGATTCTGGACATGCGATACCCCCCGCTAGGACATAAGAATTGGTTATATTATAAAGCACAACACTCTGCCCTGGCGCAATTGCCCGCTGAGGCTGGGCCCACAGCACTCGAATCTCATGATT
>JAUMDU010000101.1:0-7799 GCA_032121425.1 Ilumatobacteraceae bacterium
GTGCAGGCGGCGTCTCCACAACAACTGGTGCTTCCGCCACTACCGACGCAACAGGCGCTGGGGCAACTTCAGGTTCTACAGATTCAGGCGTTGCTTTTTTCGCAGCAGCTTTTTTCGCAGGAGCTTTCTTGGCGGCAGTCTTTTTCGCAGGTGCAGCAGTATCAGTTCCACCATCTGCATCAGCATCTGCTTTTTTCGCAGCAGCTTTTTTGGCAGGGGCTTTTTTCTTGACAGGCTTGTCTTCCTCAGGCTGCACATCGCGCTTGAGTCCTTCACGTTCGGCTTTACGACGAACGCGATCTGCTTGGGCATCCTCCATTGATGACGACACGTTGCGCACATCAATGCCCATCGACTTGGATAAGTCGAGGGCTTCTTTATTGGAGAGTCCTAACTCTTTTGCGAGTTCGGCAATACGAATCTTTTTGACTGGCAAGGGTTAGGCCTCCGTGGTCTTTGCATCATCTGAGGAACCGCCGGCCCACTCCTGTTCGCTCACAACGGTTCCGTCAACTGCAAAAAACTGCAATTCACCGGTCTCGTCATTTTTGCGCCATTCACCTTCGGCAAATCCTGAATCACCACGTGGTTGACGTGGTTCGCGAGGCTCAAAAATTCCTTGTGCCTCGTTAGCTGCTTGTGTTTCAGACTTGATGTCGATGCGCACACCAGTGAGGCGTGCTGCGAGTCGAGCATTTTGTCCTTCTTTTCCAATTGCTAATGACAATTGGAAATCAGGAACAATCACATCGGCTTGTGTGCCATCTTCGGCCAAACGCACTTCGGTGACCTTTGCAGGTGACAATGCCTTAGAAACAAAATCCACCATGTCTTCTGAATAGGAGACAATGTCAATCTTTTCTCCACGCAATTCATTCACAACCATGCGCACGCGTCCGCCCCGAGCACCTACACATGCGCCCACTGGATCAACGTTTACGTCGTTCGAGAACACGGCAATCTTTGTGCGGTGACCTGGTTCGCGAGCACAAGACTTGATCTCTACGATGCCGTCGGCAATCTCGGGTACTTCAAGTTCAAACAAACGCTTGATGAGGCCAGGATGAGTGCGGCTGACCACAATTTGTGGGCCTTTTGCGGTCTTGCGTACTTCCACGATGTATGCCTTGACGCGCACTCCAGCTTCGGGACGCTCGTATGGCACTTGCTCAGCCTGCGGCAAAAGTGCTTCCACTTTTCCAAGATCTAACAATGCGTAGCGACCATCTGATTGCTGAATGATGCCAGTGACGAGATCGCCTTCGCGGTTTGCATACTCCTCGAACTTGCGGTCACGCTCTACTTCACGGATGCGCTGGCTCATCACTTGCTTAAAAGTTGCTGCAGCAATGCGACCAAGCTCGTGCTTGCTTGGGGTGTCATCGCGTTCGTTGACCCAGTTGCCGTCGTCATCGACGTCATAGGCAGTGAACTTCATGTCGAGGTTTTCAGGGTTCACCTCAACGATGACCTCATCGGCCGCGCCCGGGCGCTTCTTATACGCAGTGGCAAGTGCTTCTACAAGCACCTGCAATAGCGAATCAACACTGATGCCGTGGTGATCGGCAAGCATGCGTACTGCTTCGGACATATCAAGATTGCTGCTCATTGTGCGTTGGCCTCCTGTTGTGGCGTGGACAGAGAATTGGCGGCACGTTTTGCATCACGTGCCTCTTTGGAATTTGGTTTTGGCTGACTTTCCCAGACAAAAACAGTTTTTGCTTTTTCGACGAGCGACAAAGGGAACTCAACAGTTTCGCCAGACTCTCTCAGACGTACCGTGCCATGAGTGTCGGTTGACGACATCAAGACACCAGCTAAACGACGGCGACCATCTACCTCGGCTGCAAGTCGCACTGTGATCGACTTCCCCACTTCGCGAGCGAAGTGATGAGCGGTGCGTAAAGTGCGCTCAAGACCGGGACTGCTCACTTCCAAGGTGAACCGGCCCGGTACAGCATTTTCGTTGTGATCTAGTTCGCGACCCAAAAGGCGGGTGATTAACGAGATTTGATCGATATCGACTCCGGCTGGGCTGCCAGGTGGAGTATCTACTGTGACGCGCAAAACGCCGCCAGCGAACTCAAGGTCGTACAGTTCAAGGTGTAAATCGTCCAGAATGGGGGTCAACATGGTGGTCACTGTGTCTATGACGCTGCTCGACATGTGCTCACCTCCTGCCAAAACTGGCTCTAACAGAACAAAAGGCACGGGGAGCACCCGTGCCTCCGGTTCACCGAACTTCAAAGGACGGGTTATATGTTAGCCGTTCAAACTAAGGTTTCGCTCCGATGCTTCGTCTGACTCAACTCTTCCTAAGAACCCTGCGTGATGACCCTTCTGATGCAGAAGTGCCCTCCCACCGCCTACTGGTCCGTGCGGGCTACATCCGTCGTGCTGCCCCCGGGGGCTACACATGGCTACCGCTTGGCTGGCGCGTCTTGCGCAAGGTCGAGGACATCGTACGTAAAGAGATGGATGCCATGGGCGCACAAGAGGTCCACTTCCCTGCCCTACTTCCACGAGAGAACTACGAGGCCACAGGGCGCTGGACCGAATACGGCGACAATCTCTTTCGTCTCGTTGACCGAAAAGGGGCCGACTACCTGCTCGGGCCCACCCACGAAGAAATGTTCACGCTGCTCGTCAAAGACTTGTACTCCAGCTACAAAGACCTTCCAGTATCTCTCTACCAAATTCAAACCAAGTATCGAGATGAAGCCCGCCCACGCGCTGGCCTTCTGCGTGGTCGTGAATTCCTCATGAAAGACAGTTACTCATTCGATATCGACGATGAAGGGCTCGCTCTGAGTTACGCGCAACATCGCGATGCCTACGAGCGCATCTTTCAACAACTAGGAATCCCCTATGTGATCGTGCAAGCCATGAGCGGCGCCATGGGAGGATCAAAGAGCGAAGAATTTCTTGCACCTATTGAGGTGGGCGAAGACAGTTTCGTGCGTTGCACACAGTGCACCTATGCAGCAAACACAGAAGCAGTCACTGCAGGAACAATCGCTCCCGACCCTGCCACCTACCCCGACTCAAGTGATGTGCAGAGTCCAAACTGTCCCACCATTGCCACACTTGTTGAATACCTCAATGCCAACGCATCGCGCACAGATCGTCCTTGGACAGGTGCCGACACATTGAAGAACGTGATGTTGTCTTTGCGTCACCCAGATGGAACAACCGAAACACTTGCAGTGGGCGTGCCAGGACACCGCGAAGTTGATGTGAAGCGCATTGAGGCACAGTTATCGCCAGCCGAAGTGACTGCACTTGACGATGCGGGGTTTGCACAACACCCACAATTAGTACGCGGATACATCGGGCCTGCCATGTTGGGCACAAAGAGCCCATCGGGCATTCGTTATCTTTTGGATTCCTCTGTGGTGCCAGGAAGTGCCTGGGTAACTGGGGCCAACTCCAAGGATGTGCATGTCATCAACTTGGTGAATGGGCGCGATTTCACCGCCGATGGCACTATCGAAGCAGTCCACGTAGAACCAGGCGATCCTTGCCCTCAGTGCAATGCATCATTAGAAATCGCGCGCGGTATTGAAATTGGCCATGTGTTTCAGTTGGGACGTAAATATGCCCAAACTCTTGGCTTACAAGTACTTGACCAAAATGGCAAGCAAGTCACCGTGACTATGGGTTCCTATGGAATTGGAGTGTCGCGCGCGGTGGCATCAATTGCAGAAGTGTTTCACGATGAAAAAGGTTTGAAATGGCCACGTGCTGTTGCGCCTGCAGATGTGCATCTTGTCTCTACTGGGAAAAAAGATGATGACATCACCATTGCTGCGGAAAAACTTGCACACGAACTAGAACAAGCCGGACTGGAAGTGATCTTTGATGATCGCATTGGAGTCTCGCCCGGTGTGAAATTCAAAGACGCAGAACTGCTTGGCATTCCCACAGTTGTTGTAGTGGGTAAGTCATTGGCAGAAGGAACCATTGAAGTGCGCGATCGCCACAGCGGTTCACAAGAAAACGTTCCCGTTGCAGATGTGGTGTCGCGAGTGTTAACTGTGCATCGAGAAGGTCGCTAACAACATGCTGCGACGCATCGTTGGCGTCCCCCAGCACTATTCATGGGGTGATCACACATCGATTCCGTCACTACTGGGGTTTACCCCCGATGGAGATAGTTGGGCCGAGATGTGGTTCGGCACTCATCATGTTGCACCAGCCCATCTCGACACCCACGATGGACCACTGCTTTCAGAGGTTGTGGGCAACATGGACATGCTCGTCAAACTTCTTGCAGCAGGCCAGCCACTTTCTTTGCAAACACATCCCAATAAAGAACAGGCGCGTCTGGGATTTGACCGCGAAGACACAGCCGGCATTGATATTTCAGCGCCGCACCGCATGTATCGCGATACCTCCGACAAGCCAGAGATTCTGATTGCACTCACAGCCTTTGAAGCACTGTGTGGTTTCCACACTCTCGAAGTCATCTGCACCGTATTTGCCGACATGCAGTGGACACAAGAATTAGAGGTCATCACTACACATGGCATTGCTGAATACCTGAAGTGGTGCTTCACTCAGAACACACCTCCACAGATGGCGCTAGCTCCTCAGTGGTTGCGAGATATTGCCCAGCTATACCCCAACGACCCAGGTCTGCGCGTCGCACCTTTGTTACATCATGTTGTCCTCGCTCCAGGAGAAGCCATCTGCTTGCCTGCAGGAAATCTTCATGCATACATCAAAGGATGCGGCTTAGAAGTGATGAATTCTTCAGACAATGTCGTACGAGCTGGCTTTACATCCAAGCACATCGACGTAGAAGAACTTCTCACCATCGTGGATACTTCCCCACTTGCAACACCAGTGATTTCTTCAGATGCATCAGGAACTTATAACTCGCCTTCTGAGACTTTTTCAGTGCAACACATTATTGCCACTGGAGAAGTGCAATTTGATGCGGTTGCACATCATCGAGTGATCTTCGGCCCGTTATCTGAGAGCTCTCCAACAACTCCGCAGATGTTTTTCCTTGCCTCAGGGGATTCGGGAAATCTCAACGCCAACACGGGCGACAAGATTTTCATCTGTCACCAACTGTGATCTAGTCGTTCCCGACTGTTTTTCGAATCTCGACGATTTTTGCCGACGCGTTATTGGCGTCATCACCTTTTTCATCTAATGCTTGCGAACGATCACGGGCGGCTTCTCGTTCTGCACGGGCAGTATCGGCTCGTGCAATCGCAGCATCGGTTCCGTGTTCATTAATGAACTCTGCCCACTCAACTAGTGCCTCAACCATTTCGTCTTCGGGCACTACTGCAACATTGCGCCCTTTCACAAACAGATGCCCGCGCTTGTTGCCAGCAGCGATTCCAAGATCTGCCTCGCGCGCCTCGCCTGGGCCATTAACTACACAACCCATAACGGCAATTTGTAACGGAAGCTTTTTATCTTCAAAAGCTTTCATTGCTCGATTAGCTACATCGATCACATCAATTTCTGCTCGGCCACAACTTGGACATGCAATGAGATCAACATTCTTACGCTCACGTAATCCAAGTGCCTCCAACAACTGTCGTCCAGCACGTGCTTCTTCTACTGGGTCTGCAGTCAAGCTGTAACGAATGGTGTCGCCAATGCCTTCCAGTAACAGTGTGGCGATTCCCGCAGTTGCTTTCACGAGACCTGCAGGAGGTGGACCAGCTTCAGTCACCCCAAGATGCAAGGGGTAGTTCACTGTGTCGGCCAACATGCGATACGCCTCCACCATCAGGGGCACATTGCTGGCTTTCACAGAAATCTTGATGGCGTCGAAGTTCACTTCATTGAAGTACGCAATCTCTTGCAGTGCAGACTCCACCATGGCGGCGGCCGTTAAGCCGCCATGTTTTTCATAGAGCGATGGATCTAGCGAACCACCATTAACACCAATACGAATGGGGAGGCCACGATCACGTGCTTCCGATGCAACAGCTTTGATGTGTTCGGGCTTGCGAATGTTTCCCGGATTCAAGCGCAAACCATGCACGCCGGCTTCCATTGCTGCCAAAGCCATTTTGTACTGATGATGAATATCGGCGATGATCGGAATGGGTGAACGCGGAACAATCTGAGCTAATCCCTCGGCAGCATCTTGGTCGTTGCATGTACAACGCACAATGTCGCAGCCAGCTGCGGCCAATGCATAAATCTGCTGCAAGGTTCCTTCAACGTCGGATGTCTTGGTGGTAGTCATTGACTGCACGCTGATCGGACTGCCACCACCAACGGCAACTTTGCCTACGGTTATTTGCTGGGTTGTTCGGCGCTCAAACATCATTTACCAGTGTGTCACCCAAACCTAGATTTCACCCGAGGGGACGCGTGATGTCGAGGTACAAACCTGTCACCAACAAGATGGCCAGTAGGCCCACCACCGTGGTGGCTACCGGGACCATTTTGTTGATATCTGCGCGATACGGGTTCCCCTTGCGTGAACGAATCCGCTCATATGTGGCAATTGCAGCATGGCCACCATCGAAAGGTAACAACGGCAACATGTTGAACACACCCACAAAAACATTCACGCTTGCCAAAAGCAACAAGATGCCCTTAAAGCCGTCGGACTCCCCGATGACGCCACCAACTTGGCTCACGCCTACCACGGTTGTAGGACGAGATTCAAGCGGAGCATCTTCGTTGGTGAGTTGTTCCAACGAGTTCAACGGATTCAATGCGGTGACAACACCTGTGATTGAACCTGAAATAGTGCGACCGATGTCGCCCACACTTTTCACTGCAGCGTCAATGGGATTCAATTGTGTCCACGCCCAATCGTTGGCGTACACACCAAGATATGGCCGACCGCTGGCTGTGGGGTGAGCCGCTAATTCCACTGCTACAGAACTTTGTACACCATCACGTGCATAGGTGACAGACACAGTGTCGCCTACTTCATGTTGACGAATAGCTTCCACCACTGAGTCATAGTTAGTGACTAGTTGTTCATCAATGGCAATCAACACATCATCTGGGCGAATGCCGGCGCTGTATGCGGGGCCAGCAACATTATCCATGGACTGCACTGTGGCAATGCCCGTGGCTTGTTCGCGTCCTGCAGTTGTGTAGACGCCAAAGAACAATGTGAAGGCGATCAACATATGCATTAGCGAGCCCGCAGTGATCACCAACAAACGACGAGGGTATGACTTGGAACGATATGCGCGCTCCTCTTCTTCGGGCTCTACTTCATCAAGATTGTTCATGCCAATAATGCGCACGAATGCGCCAAGTGGCAATGCGCGCACCCCGTATTCCACTTCGCCTCGAGTGCGGCTCCACACACGTGGGCCAAAGCCCATGAAGAACTGTGTAGCTTTCATGCCTGTCCAACGAGCTGTTGAAAAATGGCCCACCTCATGCAAGAACACCGAGATCAAAAGACCCACCACAAAAACAAATGTCCAGATGTTTATAAAGGCGAGCCATACCAATAGTGCCAACATCACAAGCCCCGTCAGTCGGCCCGATTGAGCCACCTCAGGCGAATCAGGTGACTCAACGGCTCCACCAGCCGCCATTTCGCTGCGGAACTTTTGATACCAATTCATCGAGTTAACTCCTCATGGGCGAGACGTCGCCCTTGCGCATCGGCGTCCAAGACATCGTCGACAGTATGGGGCACGGTGTGTGAAAAACGGTCAAGAACTCGGGTTAAAAGCTGTGCGATATCTGTCCACATAATGACTCCCGATAAAAACGCTTCCACAATTTCTTCGTTAGCCCCCGACAATGCTGCGGGTGCTGTACCACCGCGTCGACCCGCCTCATAGGCC
>JAUMDU010000102.1:0-4969 GCA_032121425.1 Ilumatobacteraceae bacterium
TCTACAAAGAAATCTGTGCAACTTTGATTATCGACCAACAAGATGCACATCTCGCCGGCGAAGTTGAAAAACTAGGAATGGAATGCATCGTTACCGACACCATCATGTCGCGCCCAGGTGTAGCTACGTCGCTAGCACAATGCGCGCTTGATGCCGTACACACGAGGAGATAGATCATGGCACGACTTATGGCTTGGAGTGTTGAAGGAATCGGTGAGATTGCACCAGGCATGCAACTTGGCGATGTGATTGCAGATGCTTGCGCACAAGAACCCAACGGACCATTGCGTGATAATGACGTATTAATTGTGACGCAAAAAGTTGTATCAAAAGCAGAGAACAAACTTGTTGCAATCAACCCCGATGATCCACTTTCTCACAAAGACTTAGTGGAACAAGAAGCCGTACGAGTTGTGCGCCGACGAGGAGACCTCATCATCACCGAAACCAAACATGGTTTTGTGTGTGCCAATAGTGGAATTGATCTGTCCAATGTGGAACGTGGTTATGCCGCACTTCTTCCCGACGACAGTGATCGATCAGCGCGTCGTATACGCGACATCATCAAAGCACGGCTGGGCGTATCGGTGGGCGTCATCATTAGCGACACATTCGGTCGCCCTTGGCGCAAAGGTCTCACTGATGTGGCAATTGGGATTGCAGGAATTGCCGCAGTGCACGATTTACGCGGAACACCAGATGCATTAGGTCGCGTCATGCAGGTGACCGAAGTATGTATTGCAGATGAGTTGGCGTCAGCAGGTGAATTGGTAATGGGTAAATCCACAGGCGTGCCCGTTGCAATTATTCGAGGAGCAGATCCCGAATGGTTTCGCTCATCGGCAATCTCTGAAATTGTGCGACCACCTAGCGAAGACTTGTTTCGCTAACGCAAACTTGCCAGCCCTTGCTCCAACGTAGTGAATGGTGACCACCCCAATTGAATACGCGCACGTACTGGTGACAGTGAGAGACGTGCAATGTCATGAGGACGTTCGGCGGCACTGCGAGGCACTGGTGCAGCTAGTCCACCCATCACCGACCACAAATCATTAATGGTTGTAGAAACACCGGTTCCTACGTTGATGACTAATCCTCCGGCCCTATCAAGCGATCGTGAAACTGCATCAACTGTGTCATCTATAAAAACAAAATCACGCACTTGTTTACCGCTCCCATGCACGATGGGGGCTTTGCCTTGAGCTAAAGCATCGAGAAATGATGCGATAACCCCGTCTTGGGTTCGTTGTCGCTTTCCATACACATTTCCCATGGCAAGTACCGTGAACTCCACCCCGTGCCGATCGCGATAGACGTGATGCATGTCGGTAGCCGCACGACCCAATACCTCTTCAGTAGTGCGGGCATCGTTGATATGTCCCTCTTTAATGGGAAGATCACGCGCAGCAACTTCGCCATATACAAGACGCGCGGGAATCGCTGTGACCACTTTGGATACCGCCCCGCGCCGGGCCGCTTCCAGTACTGCAATTGTTATGGCCAAACTGTTTGATGCGCCAGCAAGATGCATTTGCGAAGGAGTAAAAGCAGCCAGATTCACAATCACCGAAGGCCTACGCAGCGATACCAGTTCGGAAAACTCTGCAGAAGTCACTGAAATATTCTGAAACTTTAAGCGGCCAGAACCCGATCGTGATTCGCTCAGGTTAGTGAACGAACCTGTCGAAAGGTCATCGACCACATCTACTTCATGACCCTCAACTAGAAGGCGATCCACAAGGTGAGAACCAATAAAGCCAGCGCCACCACACACCATGATGTGGCGCGATGAAGTCATTATTGAGCCTCTGGGTTAGGGATGCGCACATCCGATAAATCTGTACCGCTTGGCACTTCCCCTTCAAGACCCACTACACAACGCACCAAAGTGGCATCACTGCCCACACAACCCATCACTAGAGAATTCTCAAGTCGGACACGATCACCGATAACTGCATGAGGCAACACCACGGAGTCAATCAGAACACAATTTCGGCCGATATGTGCACCTTCCCCAATGACGGTACGTGTCACTGATGAAGAGGGATCGATGACCACGTGTGGGCCGATCGACGACAAAACAGTGGGGCGCGTGCCGTCGATGAGATCAAGATTGGCTTGCAGGTAGGTATCGGGACGACCGGTATCTATCCAATAGTCACTTGTTGCCATTGCTGCCAACGATGCATCTTGCACCATTGCAGGAAACACCACACGTTCAATGGAGACCTTTGTATTCAATGGAATGCGATCAAGAACTCGTGGCTCAAGCACATAGGTTCCCGCATTAATCACAGAACTCGTAGTTTCCCCTGGTGCGGGCTTTTCCACAAAACGTTGCACCCAGCCATCATCGTCGATTTCAACTACCCCGTACTGTGATGGATCTTCTACTGGCGTGAGATGCAAAGTGGCCTCTGCACCACGCGCACGATGAAATGCCACAAGTGCTGCGACGTCTACATCACAAATGATGTCACCATTCATGACGACAAATGTGTCTGTTATTCCTGCATCACGTGCAGCAAATGCAATTGCGCCTGCGGTGTCGAAAGGCTCGGGTTCAACTGCGTAGTGCAACGCAACACCAGCACACACACTTTCAGGGAAGGCTTCGAAAAACGGCTCTGGTTTAAACCCTAAAGCAAGCACAACATCTGTGATGCCAGCAGAACCAAGATGAGCAATCAGATGCTCTAACTGCCGAACATTTGCAATAGGCAACAGTGGCTTTGGTGTGGTGTAGGTCAGGGGTCGTAGACGAGTTCCAAATCCACCCACCAAAACGACTGCGTGCATTATTCCCCTGTAGTTGTGCTGGGTGTGTTGGTGGTATCGGGTGAGCCCGGCACCGTTGTTGCAGTTCCTGGGTTCACGTCGACCAGGCCAAGTTCTGGCAAGTTTGCAGCCGATGGTGGCATTGGAATGTCAACACCAGGTGCAGTGATAGCAAACGTCATCGCCATTCCGTCTTTATCGATTCGAATGTTGTTGAAATCAGTAATCAGTTTGCGTGACTGTGTGGGGTCGTCGTAGCGATCCCACACAATGACTTGCACTTGTGCGTCAACTTCTTTTCCGCTGGCATCTTTACATTTGGTGCCGTCAACTGGATAGGACTCACCATTGTTTTGATCTTCTGGGAAAAAGATGCCATCGGTATTGACCTTCACACCATAAGTTTGGAAGAACAGACCTAACTTGGCGCGATTGCCCGCAGCCAATGCTGAGGCATGCCAGTGAATAACACCGTCATCGTGACTGTGGACGTTGTACTTGATGTATTCAGGCGAAGGAGGATCTTCTTTGCCTCCTGTCAAGTTTGGCAAGAAAGAATCACACTTGTAGAAACCGTATGAAATGTGCCAGTGATCATTTGCTGTGGGAGGCACGTTGAGATTGGGGGCGGACTGGCGTGCATACACAACAAGACCCAAACCCAAAACAATGACAACCGTCATCACAGTGGGGAACAATGTCCCACCTTGGAAACGAACTTTTTTGCCCTTGCCTTTTTGCGCAAGACGAGCAACTTTTTTTGCTGATGAACCGGTAGCCACGAAGAAGAAAGGCTACCTGCTCCTACCCAGCGAAAGGGTTCATCTGCTCAGAGAGTTACATAAATCGAGGTAAGAACGGGCAACAACTGCGGGCGATACGTGAGATTGCACCCATTGACGACCGGCTTGCCCCATCTGACGTGACGCATCCAGGTCTCCACACATTGCCTGCAATGCAGAAATAAAGAGCTGCGAATTATCAGGGGCAACCACTGTGCCTGCACCACTAGTGGCCAAGATACGAGTGACTTCAGTATCGGAATCTATTGCTGCAACAACGGGACGCGCTGCCGCCAAGATGCTGTAGGTCTTTGAAGGAACACTGACAGCACCAAGTCCTGCCTTTAACAACACCACATGAATGTCGCCAGATGCCAACACTTCAGGAACTCTTTCGCGTGGTTGGTAGTCAGAGAAATACACATTGGGTACATCTTGAGCCGCACGTACAAGTTCGGCGCGGGCCGCACCGTCACCATTAATCACGAACGCGACGTCTTTCATTGCTTTGGCGGCATCAATGATCATTGTGAGCGATTGAGAAAATCCCACGTTGCCTGCATACATCACCACGGTCTCGCTCGCGATTCCCAACTCACTGCGATAGTTCGTCATGCGACCCATTGGAACAATTCGTTCAGCATCAACGAAATTAGGAATGACATGCACTTTTGATTGATGACGTGGCGCAATTTTTGCCAAGACATTTTTCTGTAGATCTTCGGACAGCACAACAACGGCATCACTTCGGTGGTAGCTCACACGTTCTAACCACCTTGCTACAGCAATTACTTTCTTGTTTGTGATTGCACCAGTGGTGATTGCTGCATCAGGAAACACATCTTGAATGTTGAAAATACATGGCGCACGACGCAGGCGTGCAGCAAGCCAGCCAGTCAGACCCAACGTTAACGGCGGAGACATCGATATGACAGCATGTGGACGTTTGAGCAGACCGCCAGCACACAATGCACACATACCGGCGAGAACACTGAACAATAAAAAGCCCACAGCGCGGCGCAACAAATTCTTTTTGTCTTTACCGGCAAATGGATGCACGCGAATAATGGACCCCCACGATGTTGTTTCGCGACGTATGAGACGGCCCGTCCAGCCTGGTTCCACGCAATGGTTGCGATACCACGGCAATGCAGTCACTACATGCACGCGCTGGCCCATCGCTACAAATTCTTCAACAAGCGTGGAGATCACTTCTCCCGTGGGTGCAGTATCTGGCGCAAAGTGTGGAACAAGAACAACTAAGAACTTTTTCTTCATTGTAATTCTCCCGTAGCCAAGCGATATGCCGCGAGCAAATCTGCACCGGACAAAGCCGTTGTGAAATATGCAGCGCGCTGATGCCCGAGCCTCACGAGGTCATCTCGCTGTGTGCGTATATGGATCAATGC
>JAUMDU010000103.1:0-5098 GCA_032121425.1 Ilumatobacteraceae bacterium
TTTAAGACCCAGAAACACTTGGTATTGGCCAGGTGCTGCTGCATCTAATTCGCGCTGAAGTGCATCTCTTTGATCTTCAGTGAGTTTCTTTAACGGCGATAAGCCGCCAATGGCTTCGTAACGTGCAATCAGATCTTGTAGTGCTTCTTCGGTGGGTGGGCGACCGCGACGAATGTCGGTGTAATACGGCAAGATTTCTTCTTTTGTGCGTGGCGTACCGTAAGCCATCACTACAACTGCAGTACGGGTGGAATTATCTGTGCTCATTGGTGTCCTCCTGAATGAACGAAATCAACAACAGCATGCAAGACATCGGGGTCGGTGTCGGGTTGTACGCCATGGCCAAGATTGAAAATGTGACCGGGATGATCATTGTTGTCGGCAAGCACTGCACGTGCGCCACGTAGTGCAATGTCGCGTCCCGCCAAGACGAGTGCGGGATCAAGATTGCCTTGCACGATTGTGTCTGCACCCAGACGATGGCGAGCATCGGAGATTGTGGTGCGCCAATCAAGTCCCATCACCACATTGCCCACGGAGTTCATCGACTCCAATAAGTGATCGCAACCAATACCAAAGTGAATGCCGCCAATACCAGGATGACGTTCGGCAATTTGTCGGAACACTTCGGTGGTATGTGGTTTCACAAATGTGTCGTAGTCGCGTCGCGATAATGCGCCAGCCCAGGAATCAAAAACTTGGAATGCTTCTGCACCGGCGTCTAGCTGTGCACAGATAAATGTCACCGAATGTTGTACGAGTCTTTCCATAATCTCGTGCCACAACATTGTGTCTGCATGCATGAGATATTTGGTGTTTTGATACGTGCGTGAGGGGCGTCCCTCAATGAGGTAACTCGCCACGGTAAATGGCGCACCGGCGAAGGCCAACAAAGGCACATTAAGTTCTTTCACCAAAATGCGCACTGTGTCGGTGACGTATTCAATATCGATGAGATCAAGTGGGCGCAGTCGTGCCAGATCAGCACTTGTGCGTAGGGGATGTTGAGCAACAGGCCCTGTGCCCGGAGCAACATCTACTCCAAAGCCCACAGCGTGAGGGGGAACAACAATGTCTGAATACAGCACTGCTGCGTCAACGCCGTAGCGACGCACAGGTTGCAAGGTGAACTCGGCTGCAAGCTCTGGTTGTTTGATGGCCTCCAGAATGCTTCCTTCGCCCCGAATCTTGCGGTATTCGGGCAAGCTGCGACCAGCCTGGCGCATAAACCACACAGGCGTATGTGAGGGCTTCTCGCCACGCGCTGCTGCAAGAAAAGGATCTCCGAATTGACTAGTCATCGGAGAGTAACGCTATCGGCGCTGTTCCCTCTGAGTTCGGCGAATATGGGCCTCTAGGCGAGCCACTCGAGTGCGTGCAGGTGGATGTGCGGTGACTAAACGATCACGCCAATGTGTCTGGCGTGTGCCATTTCCCGAATCCACCACGATGCGCAAAGCGTTGCGCAGCTGACGACCAAAACCCATGTCGACAACTGTTTCGTCAGCTTTAAATTCAGCACCTTTACCCACTGCATTGCCAATGATTTGAGAGACGGTAATCATCGACAAAAACAACCACGACACAATGGTGAGAACGCCAGTAATGGTGCGACCCGCAAAGGCTGCCCAAGGGGAGCGCTGGGCGAATGTATCTGTTGCTGCATGTGCAATGTTTTGGAACAAAAACCCAATGCGAGCCAACACAATGATGGGAATGGTTAACCACTGACCCACTGTGAGTGCAATGGTGTGCATGCCAATGTGGTGACTTAATTCGTGTGCAAGCACGCCACACAATTCGTCGTGAGACAAATTGGCAATCGCCCAACTCGATACAACAACAAGATGTCCGCCGGTGGCAAACGCATTAAGTTCATCGGAATCTGCAACTGCAAGAACATATTGCTGAGGGGAAATGTGATTTGCTTGGGTGACCACATTCCATGCGCGGTGCAATGCATCGCGCTCTTGACGAGTGGGCGCACGCGCCCCCAGAAGTTTGCGTAACACCAATCGTTGTGCGGGGCGAAGAAACAACACACCGCCGGCAAAGAACGCAAGAAGTGCGAATATATAAAAAGGTGTCCACACAAAAAGTTGCACCACCCACCACAGCGCAGCAATTGCCACTAGCCACGCGGGAAATAGGGCCACTAGTGGCGCAAGAGCAGCCACTGCATGGCTGTCAATACGGCGTTGGCGAGAGAGGTGATCGGAGCGGGGCATTAGGTCTCTAGTCCACCAGTAACAGCACACTGGGTCAATGACCCTTCGCACCTAAGTTCTACACTGGTGTCAAGTGTCTGCACGTGGTGCAGATTTTTGAGGAGGCACTCATGACCGCACCGACAATTCCTGGAGCTGAACCGTTCTCACATCACGGCACAGGGTCCGCTGGCGTGCTTGTTCTTCACGGTTTCACCGGCAACCCCGGTTCAATGCTTGGGCTTGCTCAAGCCTGTGCCAGTGCAGGGTTCCATGTGGAACTTCCGCAACTGGCTGGCCATGGAACCGCCATGGAAGACATGATTCCTGCTCGTTGGGCTGATTGGTCGCGGGACGTGGAAGCGGCCTACCAACTGCTCGCCCAACGTGCCACGCAAATTGTGGTGATGGGATTGTCGATGGGCGGATCTCTCACATTGTGGTGCGCTACACAACATCCAGACATCGCCGGCATTGTGTGTGTGAACCCTGCAACCCAACCCCAAGCACCAGAAGTGATGGAGATGATCAAAGGAATGATCGACTCCGGAACAGAAGTGATGGAAGGTATCGGCTCTGACATCGCTGACCCTGATGTAGTGGAGTTGGCCTACCCCGGAACACCACTTGCACCTTTGTATTCATTTCAACGCGACGGACTCACACCTTTATCTCAGAAGTACGGTCATTTAAAAATGCCATTGTTGCTGTTCACTTCAGTGCAAGACCATGTGGTGAGCCCCACCGATAGTGATGCGCTTGCTGCCCAATACGGCGGGACAGTAGAACGAGTGATGTTGGAACGCAGCTATCACGTAGCCACTCAAGACTTTGACAAGCAAACAATTTTTGATGGTGCTGTGGCATTTGCACGCAAAGTGACACGCTGATGCTGTCCTTGCTTGCTGCACTTCCAAGTCCGTCGTCGGGGACACTTGAAATTGGGCCGGTCAATTTGAACGCGTATGGCTTGATGATTGCCTTGGGTGTGGTTGTTGCTGTGCGCATTGCAGGCAAGCGTGCTGAACGCATCAATGCGGGAACTATGGATGATCTGTCGTCTATCGCGCTCTGGGCAGTGCCTGCAGGTGTGTTGGGTGGACGTGCATATCACGTGCTTACTGATTATGAAAAGTTTTTTGGAGACGATCGCAACTGGGCTGATGTCTTCAAAGTGTGGCAAGGCGGTCTTGGAATTTGGGGCGGCATCACCGTGGGTGTGCTGGTGGGTTTTTGGCGTGCCAAAAAAATGAATCTCGATGCATGGTTATTGGTGTCGTGTTCTGTGCCCGGCATTGCCGTGGCCCAAGCAATTGGTCGTTGGGGTAATTGGTGGAATCAAGAATTGTTTGGTCGCCCTACAGATCTTCCGTGGGCGCTCGAGGTCTCTGATGCCACAGCACTAAAAGCGGGATTTGCCGAGGGCACCACATTTCATCCCACCTTTTTGTATGAATCACTTGGGTGTCTTGTGTTGGCGGTGGCCTTAGTTGCAGTGGAGAGAAAACTGAAGCCTGGGCGTGGTCGTCTTTTGGCGTGGTACGTGGCGGGTTACACCGCCCTTCGTTTCTTTATTGAAGGTCTGCGAATCGATGAAGCCAAGGAAGTCGCAGGTTTCCGCTTCAATCAATGGGTATCCATTGTCGCGTTTGCCATTGCCGTTGCGTTCTTGGTCGTTGATGCTCGGCGTTCTCCAAAGGCGCCTGAAGCGTCTACGGTTCTAGACCATGAGTGAGTGTTTATACGAAGTTCGTGAGCCAGGCATTGGTCTGATCACACTGAATCGCCCAGAGCGTCTCAATGCATGGACGGCACGTCTGGGTCGTTTGTATTTCGAATCATTAGATAAGGCAATGGCCGATCCGAATGTGCGTGTCGTGGTGGTGACAGGAGCCGGTAAGGGATATTGCGCAGGCGCAGACCTTGGCACATTGCAAGGCGCCAACACCGACGATGATGACGAAAGCATTTTGGATGGCCGCATGCAAGATGAAATTACGCGTATGCCTAAGCCGGTTATTGCTGCCATTAATGGCGCAGTTGCAGGTGTGGGTCTTGTGCAAGCGTTGATGTGCGATCTTCGTTTCGCCGCAGACACCGCAAAAATTACATGTGCATTCTCCAAGCGCGGTCTTGTTGCTGAATACGGAGTCTCATGGGTGTTGCCGCGACTAGTTGGCCCCGCTAATGCATTGGATCTGTTGATGTCGAGTCGCATTGTGATGCCAGATGAAGCTCGCGCAATGGGCATGATCAACAAAGTGGTGCCAGCTGCACAGTTAATGGATGTGGTGATGGCTTATGCATCAGATTTAGCCATGAACGTGTCGCCTGCATCAATGGCTGTGATGAAGAGCCAGGTCTATAACGACTACGAAAAAGATGTGGCAACGGCCAGCAAAGATGCGTTGGTCTTGATGGGGGAGAGTTTCTTGCGCCCCGACTTCAAAGAGGGCGTTCTCAGCTACGTCCAAAAGCGCCAAGCACAATTTCCGCCATTATCGCTATAGAAATCTGCCCTGCGCGCAATTGATGTGGGGCGCTTCGGGGGTCGGCTCCTAGGCTAGAGAGCGTGAGTTCCCCCACCAGTTCTATTTCTGCTGCCGATGTGGCCAAGGTGGCCAATCTTGCTCGCCTTGATATTGACGAGGCCCACATTGAAGGCTTCACTGCCCAGTTGGCCAAGGTCATGAATCATTTCCATGACATTGATGCACTCGACCTCTCAGGTGTCGAACCCATGACTCAGCCATATCCGTTGGTGAATGTGATGCGCGAGGATGTGGAACTACCCACATTGGATACAGATGAAGTTCTTGCGGCTGCACCTGCTGCCGAGGAGCGCCGTTTCCGTGTACCACCAATTATTGGTTTGGACGGCTGATCATGGC
>JAUMDU010000104.1:0-16439 GCA_032121425.1 Ilumatobacteraceae bacterium
CGGGATCTTTTTGCGCAAACGAGGGCTGCAACATTTCTAGGTACGCAGAAAAAGCAGGCTCAATCGAAATCACGCGATGATCAATACCTAATGCACTTGCTAATGCAGCAGCATCATCAAGAGAACCTTGACTGGAATAACGCGATGGCATCGCTACGCCATGCACATGTGATGCACCCAAAGCATCTACTGCAACGGCAGCCACAATCGATGAATCAATACCGCCTGACAAACCAATGACTACATCGGTGAAACCATTCTTGGTGACATAGTCCCGCGTTCCCATCACCAAAGCGCGGTACACGCGATCAATGTCTTCGTCAAAAGGAACTACTGCACTGGGCGCAACTTTTCCGTCTGCCTCCACGTTCACCACTGCGTAATCAGTATCAAAAGAACACAAGCGTGCAGCAACATTGCCGTCGGCTGAGATCACCACACTGGAACCATCAAACACCAATTCATCTTGACCGCCCACTTGGTTCACATACACAATGACGGACTGTGTGGCACGTGCGCGTTCTATCAACATCGCCTCGCGTTCGCGATGCTTTCCTTGATGAAATGGCGAGCCATTCAAGTTCAAAAGCACACGTGCACCTGCGCCTGATTGTGCAAGCGCAGGACCATCGGCAAACCACATGTCTTCACAAATGGAAATTCCCACCGTGACATCGTTGATGACATGTACACCTGATGCTTTGCCTGCAACAACAGACGGGCCTGACTCAAAGTAACGCTCTTCATCAAACACCGAATAATTCGGCAAAAGTTGTTTGTGGTACACGAACTCCACACGACCATTGCGACACACTGCCGCAGCATTAAAAAGCTTGCCGTCTTTTTCATCAACAAATCCGACAACCGCAGCACACTCGCCAGTTGAGGCTGCAATGCGCTGCAATGTGTCTGTGTTGTCGCGCACAAAAGCGTTCTTCAGCAATAAATCCTCAGGCGGATATCCAGTCACCGACAGTTCTGGAAACACAACCACGTCACATTTGTCTGCTTGAGCACGGGAGTAGTCGGCCAAAATCTTGGTCTCGTTGCCCGCCAGATCCCCGACCAACGGGTTCAATTGGGACATAGCCACCCGAATTGACCCGATTTTCGACGATTGGGAAGAAGTACTCACGCTCTGAGGCTAACCATCTGCCCCCGCAAACCCTGTCTAGATAAGGCTTGTGCCCGCCCTGGGAGGCCTTTTTGCACCGTTTCACACAGCGTTCACATTTGGGAAAAGGAAGAGAAACGGCGTTATGACATCCTGTAGGTACACAACAGGGGACATCCCCATTAGGAAAAGGAATACATCATGCCCATTCAGGCTGAATACATCTGGATCGACGGAACCCAGCCCACACCTATGCTGCGCTCCAAGACCAAGGTCCTCCCCGATTTCGCGGGCGCCATCTCCGACATGCCGATGGACGAATGGGGCTTTGACGGTTCCTCCACCGAGCAAGCAAGCGGAGATGCATCTGACTGCATCTTGCGCCCTGTGTTCCATTGCCCAGACCCCATTCGTGGTGGCAAAAACGTTTTGGTGATGTGCGACGTTCTTCTCGCAAAGACTGGCCAACCACACCCATCAAATACTCGTGCACAGTGTGCAGAAGTTGCCGCAAAGTACAAAGACCAAGAGATGTGGTACGGCATCGAACAGGAATACACAATGTTGCGCCTTGATGGCACGCCATATGGTTTCCCTGTAGGTGGATACCCCAAGCCACAAGGCCCTTACTACTGTGGCGTTGGCGCAGGTCGCGTTGTCGGTCGTGAAATCATCGAAGCACACACACAAGCATGTATCGATGCAGGACTTCGCATCTCCGGAACAAACGCCGAAGTAATGCCCGGTCAGTGGGAATTCCAAATTGGACCTGCAGATGCATTGTCCGCATCTGACCACATGTACGTTGCGCGTTGGTTGCTTCACCGCATCGCCGAGGATTACAACGTAGTGATCTCTTTTGACGCAAAGCCTGAAAAGGGCGACTGGAACGGAGCAGGTGCACACACAAACTTCTCCACTCGTGCAATGCGTGAGAACTATGACGCAGTAGTTGCAGCTTGTGAAAAATTAGGAACACGCGTGATGGAACACGTGAACAACTACGGTCACGACATCCAAAGCCGCCTTACCGGCAAGCACGAAACTGCCCCTTGGAACGAGTACTCCTATGGAGTATCGAACCGCGGTGCATCGGTGCGTATTCCTTGGCAAGTAGAGCGCGATCAGCGCGGCTACGCCGAGGATCGTCGTCCAAACGCGAACTGTGATCCTTACCTCGTCACACGTCTCATCCTTGAGACTGTGTGCGGCTAAGCCCACAATTCAAACAATTAGTGGAAACGGGGGGCCATTGGCCCCTCGTTTCTCTTTTCAGGTAGCCATTTGCCCCTTGATGGGGACAGACTAAAGGAATGGGTGAGATGCTCGATCAACACCGTGAATACGTACTGCGAACCGTAGAAGAGCGAGGCGTACGCCTCGTTCGTTTGTGGTTCACCGATGTCCTTGGGACACTCAAGAGTTTTGCGATTACGCCCGCCGAACTTGAAAATGCACTCAATGATGGCATGAGCTTTGATGGTTCTTCTATCGATGGCTACTCGCGCACAGAAGAATCTGACGTTTTGGCCATTCCTGATCCCAACACATTCGAAGTGTTGCCATGGGTGGACCCAAAAACTGCAGAAGCTCGGGTGTTCTGCGACATTCATAATCTTGATGGAACATCATTTGGTGGTGACCCACGACAGGTGCTGCGCCGCAATCTTGATGCGGCACGTGCAGATGGTTTTGAATTCCTCATCGCGCCTGACATCGAATACTTCTATTTTGAGACACCGAAAAAAGGTGAGGCTCCTATTCCGTTGGATGAAGGCGGATTTTTTGATCTCACCACAACAGACGTCGCATCCTCATTGCGCAAGGAAACTATTCGCACTCTTGAAGTAATGGGTATCCCTGTGGAGTACTCATTCCATGAAGATGCACCTAGCCAACAAGAGATCGATCTTCGCCACACAGATGCATTAACAATGGCGGACTCTGTGATGACCTTTCGCATGATTGTGAAAGAGATTGCTGCAATGCACAATGTGCATGCCACTTTTATGCCTAAGCCACTCGAAGGCGTTCAAGGTTCTGGCATGCACTTGCACTTGTCTTTGTTTAAAGACAATGTCAATGCTTTTTATTCTGCCGATGACCCTCACTTGCTCTCGCCCATCGCAAAGTCATTCATGGCTGGCCTGTTGCACCATGCTGCAGAAATCACTGCAATCACAAACCAATACGTCAACTCCTACAAGCGCCTTGTTCCCGGATTTGAAGCACCCGTGCATGTGAGTTGGGCGCGCAACAATCGCAGTGGACTCATTCGAGTGCCCATTCCCAAGCGCGGCAACCCCAATGCCACACGTATTGAGTACCGCTCACCCGATCCGGCATGTAACCCGTACTTGGCATTCTCGGTGTTGTTGGCTGCGGGCATGAAGGGCATTCGCGAGGGATATACCTTGCCCCCTGAAGCCGACGCCAATTTGTTCCGTATGAGCGATGCTGAGTTAGCAAAACTTGGCGTGACTCAATTGCCACAGTCATTGTCTGATTCGTTGAAGTTGATGGAGAAATCAGAACTTGTCGTAGAAGCACTCGGTGAACACATCGTTGATTGGTTCTTGCGTAACAAGCGTCGTGAATGGATGGAATACAAAACTCAGGTAACTCCCTATGAGCTCAACCGTTATCTGAGGAGTCTGTAGATCTTCAATGAACGTTGAGATGATCGTCGTTTTCCCTGGGACACCTACGCCTGATCTCGCACGCACTCTTGACCTTGGCGGCTATCGCTGGAAAGCCGTTTCTGGCGCCGAAGAAGCGAATCGTCTGGAGCCACAAACTGGATGGATGGGCGCCATTATCTCTTGTGATGAAGATGCCGAATCTGCATGGGCATTTGCTCGCGCATTACGTAAGCGCGATAACCCTGTGAATGCGGTGTTGCTGCTGATCTCGGGAGCCCAGTTGGCAGAACTAGAACTACGCGATGATTTGTTTGATGATTTTTGTTTGAGCCCATTTCATCCACGTGAACTTGAAGCACGACTGCGTCACTTGTTCTCCTCTGCCGAAGGAGCAACGCGCGCAGATCTCGTTGAGCATTCTGGTTTGGTCTTAAACCTGGAGACCTATCAAGCAAGTTTCAATGGCAACACCTTGGATCTCACGTTCATGGAATATGAGTTGTTGAAGTTCTTGGCTCAAAACCCAGGCAAGGTCTTCACCCGCGAAATGTTGTTGTCGCGAGTATGGGGTTATGAGTACTACGGCGGGGCACGCACCGTAGACGTACACGTGCGTCGATTGCGTGCCAAGCTTGGCGAAGAGCACGCCAATTTGATTCAAACAGTGCGCTCAGTGGGTTACCGCTTTGGCCAAGGCCGCTGGAGCAACTAACTACACTTCGCGTGCAAAAGCAATCACAGAGTTAGCAATCATCTGCACTGCGACCGCAGCAAGGATCATTCCTGCAACGCGGGCAAGCAAGATCACTCCTGCAGGTCGCACAAGTTTCACCACAAGGCCACTGAAGCGAAGTGCGAGCAAGCTCACGGACAGTGCAATAGCAATTCCGCCAAGAACACTGAACCATTCTCCTGCACCATCTGCGCGTTGGAAGAAAAGAATGGTTGCCACGATGGTGCCAGGGCCAGCGAGCAATGGTGTTCCGAGAGGAACCATTGCAATTGACGTGCGATCTTCTGGTGATGCAGCCGCATAACTTTCTTCTTCGGTCTTGCCATGCAACAACTGCAAGGCCACCAATAACAGAAGTAGTCCACCGGCGCCTTGCAATGCGGGCACCGAGACCTTGAGATAGTCGAGAATCGTTTGTCCACCGATTGCGAAGATGGAAATAACGAGAAAAGCTGTGCCAATAGCCAGATAAGCCGCGCGATGGCGTTCTTTTTCCGACAAACGAGAAGTCACCGCAAGAAAAATGGGAACGTTGCCAGGAGGATCCAAGATCACCAACATGGTTACAACGACTTCACCTAAAAGATTCACATCTCGAGGCTAGTGGGGCTTTAGCGCAGCACCTCGACAAACATTGCCATCGCAAACAAGAAAAACACTGCGGCTGAGCCATAACGAATCGCTTTTCGAGGAATTTTGTCGCCAAGAAATTTACCCAATAACAGTGCTAATCCATCTGCAGCAACCATGCCCAAGGTGGCACCTAGCCATGTTCCGAAAAGGTCACGGTCGGTTGCCAATGTCATCGATGACAACATGGTTTTGTCGCCAAGTTCGGCAAGAAAGAACATTGTCGCAATAGAAAAAATCACTCGTCGGGGTGTAAACGTGGGAGACGTTTCTGCGTCTTCTTCATCGTCAGTATCTCGCAACGTCCAGATAGCAAAACCCAAAAAAGCCACAGCTGCAAGCGCATTGATAAACGTGGTGGGCAACGACGCTCCCAGTGCACCTCCGATGCCCACAGAGATTGCTTGTAACACCATCGTTGCGCCGGTAATGGCAATAAGAACTGGAACCGCACGATATTTGGTAGCCAAGGTGAGTGTCAGTAATTGGCTCTTGTCGCCGAACTCGGCCACAAACACCACGCCGAAACTTACAAACAGTGCGGTCAACATGGACTAATCCAATTGCTGCATCTGGCGTGACAACTTAGTGTGCACAGTCAACATCTCAGCCACCTTGTTGCTCACCAACTGTGCATCACGCACCACAAACTTTCCGTGCACAATGGTGTCGCGTACAGACACTGGCCCACAACGCAACCACGCTTCAACAGGGTCTGCAATTGCGCCGGCAAATCGCACGCCAGTGATATCCCAAATAGCTATATCGCCTACTTGACCCACAGCAATCTGACCAATCTCACCTAATCGACCGAGACATCCCGCACCACCAATGGTTGCCACCTCAAGCGCCATACGTGCATCGGCAGCATCTGCACCATTGCGCAATTTGGCAAGCAACATTGCTTGACGTGCCTCTAACCACAACGATGCTGAATCAGCACTCGATGATCCATCCACACCAAGACCCACATGCACGCCTGCACGGCGCAAATCAACAATTGGTGAAATGCCCGAAGCCAAAATCAGATTGCTACTTGGGCAATGCGCCGCGCCAATGCCCGCGCGACCCAACTGCACAATCTCATCTGGATTGGGCATGACACAGTGCGCCACCCACGTGCGATCAGAAAGCCAACCCACTTCTTGTAGGTATTCAAAAGGGCGACATCCAAATGTGGCCAGAGAAAAATCATCATCTTCGGAGTTCTCTGCAAAATGTGTATGCAGACGCACATCAAGCTCTTCCGCTAACTGTGCAGTACGAATCATCAAATCTTTCGTCACACTAAAAGGCGAACAAGGGGCAAGAGCTATACGCGTCATTGCTCCAAACGATCGATCATGATGGCGCTCTACTGCCTCGCGACATTGCAACAAAATTTCTTCATCTTCTTGCACCACATCATCAGGCGGTAAGCCGCCATCTTTCTGCGACAACGACATGGAACCGCGTGTGGGATGAAAACGCATGCCGAGATCTTGTGCTGCGGTAATTTCTGCAGTGAGTAAATCCCCACCACCACGCGGATGTAGATACAGATGATCTGTTGACGTAGTACACCCCGACAGTGCCAGTTCTGCAAGGCCCACCCATGCAGATGTAAACACCGACTCTTCGTTGAGCACTCGCCACAATGGATACAAAGTCTGCAACCAACCAAACAATGGTGATGATGTCATCGGTGGATATGCACGCGTCAAGTTTTGGTACAAGTGATGATGTGTGTTGATCAGCCCTGGTGTCACAAGACAACCCGATGCATCGCGTGTTTCTCTGGCCTCGGGTAATGGATCCAATGAAGAACCGACCGCAGTAATAAAACCACCCGTGATGGCAATCCATCCGCCAGGTATTTCACGACGTGCGTCGTCCACTGTGGCGACAAGTAACGCGTTGTGAATAAGGAGGTCAGCCGTCATTGTGGTGACCGTGCATCAAGAGACAAATTAAATATTTGTATCGAGTAGTTCACTGCCCTCGTGGCGAATTTCTGCATCACGATTCAAGAAGTACCCGAGAACGCCGGCAAGTGCTGCGGTCGACAAACCCACAACGATGGGGAAAACCAAGAGAACGGCAACAAGGATGAGTGGACCAGGCATGTTCTTACTTCTTCTTTCGTACGGGCGACTTCTTCGCCGTCTTCTTTGGTGCGGACCTCTTCGTAGCAGTTTTCTTAGTTGCTGCTTTCTTTGCGGTCTTTTTTGCAGCAGGCTTTTTTGCTGCCGATTTCTTAGCCGCAGACTTTTTAGCTGCAGACTTTTTAGCTGCAGTTTTTTTCTTTGCTGCACCTGCAGGAAGATACGCCCATGCTTCAATCTCTACTGCTCCACCAAATGGCAATTGCTTCACACCAATTGTTGAACGTGCAGGACGCGCAGATCCAAAGCCAGCTGCATACGATTCATTAAATTGCGGGAAAGTGTCCATGTCGGTGAGGAAACACAATGTCTTTGCAATGTCATTGACAGTTGCGCCCATAGTTGCCAACTGTGCTTTGAGATTCACCACTGCTTGTGCAGTCTGAGCAAGAACTCCACCTGGCACTAAAGCACCATCTTTCATGCCCAATTGGCCCGACACAATCACCCAATCGCCAGCGCGAACTACAGGGGTATACGGGGGTTGAACTGGTGCAGCCATATGTCTCATCCTATGTCACCGCACCTACGGCGTACCATTGTGAGCGTGAATCCCCCCACCCACCTGAGCCGTCGCAAGTTCTTTGGCCTCTCGGCCGCAGTTGGAGCGGGCGCTTTTCTCGCTGCCTGCGGTGGCTCAAGTTCCCCATCTGGCAACAGCATTGGCAAGGTCAACGACTCTCATCAATTAGTGAAGCGATTTCCCCCCACTGGCATGGTGCCCGGAGCGGTACGTCTTCCCATTTCATTGGCCGATACAAATGGTCTTTTAGGAAGCGACAAGATCTCATCGCTTCCACCGACACTGACGGCTTCGGTGACCAATATTGATACTGGTCAAGAAGTCATTGCCTACACAACAGCAGACATACACGCGGCCAACATGTCCATCCCCTATTGGCCGTTCATAGTCGACATTGCAGAACCAGGAATCTATTCACTCACTGTCAATGAAGCACCCAGTGCGGAGATGAGTTTTCAAATTTTCGATCGTGCAGCTGTTGCGATGCCCTTAGTGGGAGACCCACTGCCAGCATTTGATACACCCACATTAAGCGATGCCAAAGGTGTTGATCCGTTATGTACACGTCCTGATTCGCCGTGTCCCTTCCATGACGTCACGCTGACTGAAGCTCTCATGAGCGGTAAGCCAGTTGTGTACATAATTGGGACGCCCGCTTATTGCAAAACTGGCACATGCGCCCCGGGTCTTGATGCACTCATTGATGTTTCAACAACTGTGGGAGATCGTGCAGTGTTCGTGCACGCCGATGTCTACACAGATAGAACAACAACAAAGGTTGCGCCAGCAGTCACTTCGTACAGTTTGGATTTTGAGCCTGTTCTCTACATCGCCAATGCACAAGGCGTTCTCGTCAACAGACTCGATGCCGTGTTTGACGTAGATGAAATTCGCGACGCTCTCGCCGCAGCGGGAATTAGCTAAACGACTTGCCGCAACCGCATGAGCGTGTTGCGTTGGGATTGCTAATAGAGAATCCCTGCTCTGTCAGTGAGTCTTTGAAGTCAAGACTTGCGCCTTCGAGCATCGATGCTGATGCCGAGTCAACTACAACTTTGACCGGTCCCAATTTCGAAGGTACATCATCAATCACAACTTCAATGGGTCCAAACGACAATGTGATGTCATCGGTAGCAATGTCGCTGTCGAAGTACATGTCATAGGAAAATCCAGAACAACCACCGCTCTTCACAGAAACGCGCAATGCGAGATCTGCTGCGCCTTCTGCTTCGATGAGTTGGGCAACTTTTACTGTTGCTGTATCGGTCAATGTGATCATGGCTAAACCCTCCGAATAACGGACTATGAACTTGTCCATATCCTAGTTACGAAGTCAGGAATAGTGCAATCCCCGTACACTGTTTTTTGTGAGCCAGAGAACCTCCCCGGCCCCATCGATTGAGGAAGTGCGCAACTTGTTGCGGGCGGTCATTGACCCTGAACTGGGTGACAACATTGTTGACCTCGGAATGGCCGGAGACATCACCATGGCAGATGGCATTGTGACCATAGGCGTGAAGTTGACCATTCGCGGCTGCCCTCTGCGGGCCCAGATTCAAAAAGACATTCGCTCACGCCTCGAGGTGCACCCATGGGTGCAAAAAGTAAAAATCGACTGGGGTGAGATGACCGCAGACGAACGATCTGCTGTGATGACACGTGCCCGATGGAATGCGCGTGAAAATGCCACCGACACGGCAGTTCCTACATCGGCACGAGTTCTTGCCATTGCAAGTGGCAAAGGTGGAGTCGGTAAATCGTCAGTCACGGTAAATCTTGCCGCAGCACTGGCTGCATCAGGAAAAACCGTGGGCGTTCTCGATGCCGATATTTGGGGCTTCTCTATTCCTCGCATGTTGGGAATTCCCGATCGTCTCGAAGCATCTACTGTTGAAGGCCGCGACAAGCCGATGATTATTCCCAACGAGCGGCGCGTGGGTACGGGCCTTCTCAAAGTGGTCTCAACGGGAATGTTGGTAGAAGATGAAGGAACTGCGTTGATGTGGCGCGGATTGATGTTGACCAAAGCAGTCGAACAATTCCTCAACGATGTGCATTGGGGTCATCTTGACTATTTGGTCATCGACATGCCACCAGGCACGGGAGATGTACAAATGGGATTGGCGCGCATGTTGCCGCGCACAGATTTACTGATTGTGACTACACCTGCAGTATCAGCACAAAAAGTTGCCATTCGAGCAGCTGACATGGCACGGCGAAGTTTCCTTCGTGTTGCGGGTGTGATTGAAAACATGAGTGCGTTTGAATGTGAACACGGTACGAGTTATGCAATGTTCGGAACCGGAGGCGGCCAAGCATTAGCTGACGAAATCGGTGTGGAACTGCTCGGCCAAGTTCCTATTGAACCCACGGTTGCTGCCGGCAGTGATGCGGGTGAGCCAGTGGTGTTAACTGGCACGGGTGTTGCAGCACAAGTGTTTTCACAAATCGCTGCACGCATTATTGAAGACACCCCCGATGTTGACGACATGGCTGGGTGTTCTGCACGAGACGCAGAAGTTGCAGAAGTGGGCGTTACAGTCCGGCGTACTCAGGATCGCCCGGCATAGCAATCCCCACCACTCGACCATCAGAGTCAATTTTTAGCTTTGGCAAGATTGCCTGTGGTCGACTGACCTGAGAGGCCGCTTCCATTACTTCATCTGCGGTGGTGAACGGCAACAAAAACTCAATGTTTGCTTTTGTCGGCGGCATCAACATCAAGTCTTTTTCGTGCGCACGTTCGATTGCTTCTTGCGGGCTAATCCACATGCTGGCAATTGTCTCGCCGTCGTCGTGTAACGGCTCTTGTGCATTGGGCGCACGAGCGATGAAGAAACGAGTGTCAAATCGACGACGCTCACCCATTGGTGTAATCCAATGAGACACATAGTGGATTTCATCGGTTGTCAATGTCAAACCTTCGCGCTCGCAAAGATCTAGCAAAGCAACAGAACCATCGTGGATGTTTGCTCGTTCTTTTTGAAAACGTTCTGCAACGACAGGATCATCGAAGCGAATGATTTTCCCTGTGTCTTGATGACGAGCGAGCAAGACACCTGCTTCCTCAAAACATTCTCGAATACAGGCAACCCAGTAGGCAAGGCCACCAGAAGCAATACCTAGCAGTGCACTTGCCTCGTCATCCCATAGACCATCACATAGTTCTGCAATTTCTTCCACACCGTCAACGTCATCTACTTTGCCGCCCGGAAAAACAAACATCCCGCTGGCAAATGCTGCATTAAACGTGCGCCGCAGCATGAACACTTCAATGCCACCTGCGTCGGCATCGCGCACCAGCAACACAGTGGCAGCCGGCTTCACGGGAACTTGCGCTGGATCAAATGGCTCGTCGTGTTGTGGTGCAGATGTCACTGTGCTTCGTCCCCCTCGCGTGGCTCTACGTCAATGACGTCATCTGGTCTCACCAGATGTCCACGGAGGTCAACGATAGGTCCTGTATGGGTTGCGCGTATCACCGTGGTGCGACGCGAAGATCCCCGCAACACCAATTGCGTCACCACACGCCGTGTGGGTGGCAACAGCAGTGCAATACCCACCATGTCGGAGAAAAAACCAGGTGCTAAAAACATGACGCCCGCACCCAATACACATACACCAGCAACGATTTGTCGTGTGGGTTCTACGCCAGTGCGAATAGCACTCACAAAATCTCGATACACGCGAACACCTTCGCGCTTCACCAATGCAGAGCCCACTGCGGAAATCACAATCAGCAATGCGATCGTCGGCAAAATTCCCAGTTCTTGCCCCACTTGCACAATCACATATAACTCTGCAAGTGGAATCACCACAATGAGTGCAACAATCAGCAAAAACCACATAGGACTAGTGCGATGCTCTCTTTTCGCGATAGTCACGTGCGCCACCCTCGATGGGCTCCACTTGCAACGTCACACCATCGATATCAACAACTCGAATCTCTGCGTTACCGGCTAGTGGTGTTGCACGATTAGTGCGAGCACGCCATTGTGCACCGTCCACCATCACTACTCCATCGGGCGCAATTTCGCCTACTGAAACTCCGGTGGCACCCACAAGATTTTGACGACCAATAGTTGGGGTAGCAAAACGTGTGCGCACCATTGAAGGCATTCCGACAATGAAAGTCAATGCAATACCGATGATTCCCACCGCCAAAGTGATCCACGAAGGTCGCATCGTGAGTCCATCAACGGATCTAAACATTGTGAAGGACGCAACTATGTAGAGGACTAAACCCACCCCTGTCCATAGTCGTGGTATTCCCACCTGCACATCAACCGCAAAAGCCACCATTGATAAAAGCAGCAATGCAATCCCAAACCCACTCATGGGTAATTCACCAATACCTACTGACCCCAAAATCAGAGTGACCGCGCCGACAAGACCTGCCACTCCAATACCAGCGGTGAAAAACTCAAACACCAATAATGCAAGTCCAATGGTCAACAGCAAATAGGCCGATGCAGGACTTGCCACTGTGTGCAACAAACGTGGCACAAGTCCGAGTTTGAAAAAACGCACCGTTGTGGCTTCACGAGTTACTTGTCCTTGTGCATCAAGAACATCCACAACGGTGTCAAGAACAACTCCGCGAGATTCCACTCCATCGAGTGCAAATAACATGTTGCGCAATACAGGAACGCCACGGTCGTCGGTGGCAAATTTCAAAATTCCCAACTCTCGCGCTTCGATAAAGCCCACTGTTTTTGTGTACACAGCATCTTCAGCATCACCAAAAGACAACTCCACATCGTTCACAGTCAACATTGCGCCAGTGCGGCCAATACGTGCTCCTGGCGCCATCGCAGTTACATCTGCCACTGTGAGTAATTGAGCGGGCATACCTAAGGCGCGTGCACCACTTGGGCCAACCCAAATTGCAACGGGAACTTTTGATGTGGCAATTGCGCCGGCCAGTTGTGCCATTCGATCACGACTCACCACGGCGCCCTTGGTATTCATTTGCAAAATGAGAGCTTGTGAGCCATTTTCTTGAGAACGAATAATTGCTTCTTCGATGTTTTGTGCAACAACGTTGTCAATCAATCCACTGACTTCCACCACATCAACAGGGGCGAGATTTTCTGCTTCCCCAGCAGCTTGGGCACCCTGTGATGCCATCAGCCCCACCAATGGAGCAACAAGAACTAGTCCAAGTCCGCACACGAAGCGTCTTTTTGCGCCTACCCTCACTAGTTACTCCTTGCTTTATGGAACTACACCACTTTTTCACGACACAGCGTG
The DNA here is from genome assembly GCA_032121425.1 of Ilumatobacteraceae bacterium. GTDB lineage: Bacteria > Actinomycetota > Acidimicrobiia > Acidimicrobiales > Ilumatobacteraceae > UBA2093. The sequence continues at coordinate 13,040 of JAUMDU010000104.1, forward strand.
TCCTCATTGTTGCGGGCAAAGGCGGCGTTGGGAAATCCGCTGTTGCGGCTGCCCTAGCGCTGGCTTCGGCCCGAAGCGGTCTTCGTACCCTATTAGTCAGTCTTCACACTGAATCTATTGAGGTTCCCGCCAATGAACACCTTGAACATGTCACTGTCACCCCAGGCGGGGCTCTGAGTGATTTTCTATCTTCCAAAGGGATGGGACTTTTGTCACGCCAACTGGCTCGATCTGGAATCGTGGAACTGGTGGCAACTACCGCTCCAGGACTCGACGACCTTTTGGTGCTTGGCCGTATCAAGGCGTACGAAAAGGACAAACGTGCAGAAGTGATCATCGTGGATGGTCCAGCAGCTGGTCACGCAATTGATTTTGTGCGTGCACCTGCTCAATTGAAGCGTGCAATTCCATCTGGGCCCATCGGACAACAATCCGATGAAGTAATCACGATGTTGACTGATCCCACTCGCTGCAAGATTCTCATGGTGACCACTGCTGCAATGACACCAGTGATGGAATCATCTGAAGTGATTCACGAACTACAACACACATTGTCAATGACTTTGCTACCCATCGTGGTGAACAAGTGTGAACGTGATGTGCCAGTTATTTCCTCACAGACCCTGGATACACCTTTACGTGATGGGTATGAATATGTCTCTGCACGCATGCAGGCACAACAAGCAGCACTTACAACATTGAGTGAACTCACTCAATCTGCACAACTTCGCACGCATCGATATGTCACTGAGGGTGCAGATCTTGTGGAATCCCTGTCTGCCGAACTGGTCACAAGAATTCAAGAGTTGCCATGAGTGAAACAGCTATCGAACAGATGTGCAAGAACGCACGCGTCATCGTCACATGCGGAACTGGCGGTGTAGGAAAAACAAGTATCGCTGCATCACTTGGTGTGATTGCAGCACGTGCTGGTCGCAAAGTAGTAGTCATCACCATCGATCCTGCAAAACGCCTTGCAGATGCCATTGGTCTCACCGAATCACTAGGGAATGAACCAGAACAAGTTCACATCTCGGCACCCGGCGAGATGTGGGTCAGCATGCTCGATGTACGCGAAACATTTGACAATCTTGTGCGCTCAGCGGCTCCCACCCCAGAACGTGCCACAGAAATGATGGAGAATTCTTTTTATAGAAGTCTCTCGCGATCGCTATCAGGAACTCGTGATTACATGGCCGCAGAACGTCTCTACGAGCTCTACAACGATGAACGCTTCGATCTAGTCATCGTAGATACTCCTCCGTCACGTAATGCATTGGACTTCCTTGAATCTCCAGAGCGACTCGCACGTTTTCTCAAGCACCCCATCGTGCGTGTGTTAATCGCGCCAGGTCGTGGTGGTCTTCGTTTTGCAAGTGCCGCAATCACTCCGGTTCTCAAAGCAATCTCTTCGGTAGTGGGCTCTGATGCACTTTCGGGTGTTGCATCTTTCTTGCGTGCCTTTGACGGTATGGAAAAAGAATTCACACAACGCGCACTCGCCGTTGCACGCACCTTGCGAAGTGATGACACAAGTTTTGTGGTTGTCACAGCTCCTTCGCCCGATGCACTGGGCGAAGCAGATCACTTCGTGACAGAACTGGCTCGTTTGAAAATTGACTTGCGCTACGTGGTGGCAAATCGAATGCCCCCAAGATTTGGCGACACATCATCCACAGACCAGATCAATTTTGCACGCAATGCCACAGGTGACGTCGCGGCGGCTCACACGATCTTGGCGGGTCTCTTGGTGGATGCAGAACGCGCCGAAACCAGCATCGAAGAATTCATTGGCCGCACCCGCGTGAAATTCCCTCCAGCACACCTCACCGCAGTCACTGAATTTCCCACAGATATTCACAGTATTGAGGCAATTAGCGCACTAGCTGAACAACTCGCCGCACACCCATCAGCCCAGTAGAGTCAAGTCGTGCATATTTTGATTGCTACCGATGAACAATGGGTCGTCAATGAGGTTGTGGCCGCACTTGATTCCCCCTCCACCACATTTGACATTGTGAGCAACGGCCGCCATGTGTCGCGCTCAGTGGCAGCACAAACACCTGACATAGCAATTCTCGACATGCAAGTGGGAAGCATGGGCGGCATGGCCATCACGATGGATCTTCGCCTTGACCAATCAGATGGACGCCTACCTAAAGTGCCAGTGCTGATGATGCTCGATCGCATTGCTGATATTCATATGGCGCGTCGCAGTGGTGCAGATGGTTGGACCATCAAGCCTCTCGATTCACTTCGTCTGCGAAAGGCCGTTAATGAAATTGCTGCTGGTGGCTGTTATGCCGAAGGTCTTCCCACAATTGAACTTCCAGAAGATGAAGACTCACACATTGAAGACACTGTCGATGCGGAAGCTTCTGCAGAAGAATCTGCAACGACACCTGCTTAATTCACTCGGGCTTTTGCGCCTCAGTTTTATTTGATAAGCAACTCTGCAATTTGCACTGCGTTTAATGCTGCGCCCTTGCGCAAATTGTCATTGCTTAAAAACAGCGCTAATCCACGATTGTCATCCACTGTTTCATCTTGACGAATGCGACCCACATAACTGGGATCCTTACCTGCGGCAAGCAATGGCGTAGGGATGTCTACCAGTGACACACCAGGTGCATTCGCCAAAATATCGCGCGCACGTGCTGCGGTAATAGACGATGCAAACTCAGCATTGATAGCAAGTGAGTGCCCCGTAAACACTGGGACACGCACGCACAGCCCTGACACTTTCAGGCCTGGGATTTCCAAAATCTTGCGCGTCTCATTACGCAGTTTCTTTTCCTCGTCGGTTTCGCCGTCACCATCGTCCACTAGTGCCCCCGCATACGGCAATACGTTGAATGCGATAGTGCGTGCAAACTTCTTTGGCTCAGGCGACAGCACTGCATCTCCATCGAATGTGAGTTGCGCTGCTTTGTCGTACATGGCACGTGTTTGCACATCAAGTTCATCAACGCCGGCAAGTCCGCCGCCACTCACTGCTTGATATGTACTTGCCACCATCTTGATGAGACCTGCTTCATCGTGCAATGGTTTCAGAACGGGCATTGCAGCCATGGTTGTGCAGTTGGGATTCGCGATGATTCCCTTCACAGTGCCATGTGCGAGGTGTCCATTCACTTCACTCACAATCAGCGGCACATCAGGGTCCATACGAAATGCACTGGAATTGTCGATCACAATGGCGCCTGCCGCGGCAAACTTTGGAGCAAGCTCGCGCGAAGATGTTGCACCAGCAGAAAACAATGCAATGTCTAGTCCACTTGGATCAGCTGTTGCAGCATCTTCCACCACAATGTGTCCGTCACCCCATGGCAACGTTGAACCAGCCGAACGTGCAGAGGCAAAAAAACGAAGTTCGGTAATCGGGAAATTACGTTGCGCC
>JAUMDU010000105.1:0-2674 GCA_032121425.1 Ilumatobacteraceae bacterium
GTTGGGTTCGCTGCCAATATCTGCAACAAGTTCTGTGTGCAACACATTGCCTTTTTCATCAGCCACAACAACTGCGCGTGCAAGAAGACCATTGAATGCGCCTTCGTTTAAACGCACACCAAATGCGTCACCGAAGCCGCCACGGAATGACGATGCATTTTGCACATTGGTTAATCCTTCTGATCCACAGAATCGACCTTGTGCGAAGGGGAGATCTGCAGAGATGCAATAGACCACGGTGTTGTCCAGCGACGATGCAAGCTCGTTGAAGCGACGCACGCTTTGCGCACACGTTGGAGTATCAACACTGGGGAAGATGTTAAAGATGACTCGCTTGCCGGCAACATCGCTATTGCTGAAATCTTGCAGGTTTGCTGCAGTCAAAGTGAATGAGGGAAGCGTCTGTCCAGGTTGTGGAAGATCGCCGACTGTGTTGACGGGAGTGCCGCCGAATGAGGTTTGTGCCATGTGCCGAAGCCTACGCCACAGTTGGGCTCATGCTTCAGGGGCGCCTGGAGATTTACGACGGGAAGCCTGAAAAAAGGAAATTCCAAACAAGCCGCCGACAACCCACCACTGGTACTGGTCAATCCAGTCCAAAATGGAGCGGATCTCTTCTTCAAAAGCTTTTCCGCCGTACCACAACACGATGAGGCGAATGGCAATGCCGGTCGTGATGAGGGCGACGAATTTGGCGGGTGCCATCTTGAGATGTCCCACCATGAGACAGACAATGTTGGACGCGGGCATCAGCAAAACTGCCAGCCATCCCGCGCGTGCCGTGGCCAATTCGGTCCAGCGATAAATCTTTGGCATCTCGCCAACTTGGGATTCTGTCCAGCGAAGTGCACGTTCACCGAACCATCTGCCCACAAAGAACAGCGCAATTGCAGCTACCAATAGCCGGAGAAATCCAATAACGAAATACGGCAGGGGGTCGATGAACGGCACGGCTCCCAAAAGGTTGCGGTTTCTAGCACTGAGGCTCAAAATCGCAATGGGGTATTCATCCACCAGTGCAGGGCCAATGTTTGACCCGATGGTGCCTGCGGCAAACAGCATCGAAGTGACGACAAGAAGGAGTTTGCGCATTCTGAAACGGTACCGCCTTGGGATGGCTACGCCCCCTCACACTGTTGCTACGGTTTGTCTTTGTGGAAATGTGCCACATGAATCTCAGGGGGACTTTATGAAGGGCTTAATGCAGCCAACCCAGTTAACGGTGAACTATCTCTTTGATCGTGCAGAGAAATATCACCGCGACAAACACATTGTCACTGCTACGGCCACAGGTCGCGAAAGGGTCACTTATGGTGAGTGGGCTGAGCGTACTCGCCGACTTGCAACTGTTTTAGACACGCTCGGTATTTCCGATTACGGCAGAGTGGCAACGTTTGCTTGGAATACTCAGCGCCATCTTGAGTTGTACTTTGCGGCTCCGTGCAGTGGTCGCGTGTTGCACACACTCAACATTCGTTTGTTTCCCGAACAGTTGACCTACATCGTCAACCATGCTGAAGATGAAGTGATCTTCATTGACACTTCCATTTTCCCACTCATACAGCCGTTGCTTTCTACTTTTACAACGGTGAAGCATTTGGTCTTTATGTATGACGGCAAAGGGGAAGTGCCCGATGCAATTCCAGGATTTGAAGTACACGAGTATGAGGCATTACTCGCTAAGGCAACTCCTGCCGTGTGGCCCACACATATCGATGAAAACCAAGCAGCGAGCATGTGTTACACCAGTGGCACAACAGGTAATCCCAAAGGTGTGGTGTACAGCCATCGCAGCACGTACTTGCACACCATGGGTGCGATGGTTGCGGACTCGGTCGGTGTGCGCGAATCAGACATCTTGTTGCCCGTGGTACCGATGTTTCATGCGAACTCTTGGGGGCTTGCGCACGCAGGTGTGGCCACTGGTGCAGACCTGATTATGCCTGGGCCAGATTTGTCGGGACCTGCGGTGGCCAATCTGATCGTGGAAGAAAAAGTCACTGTGGCAGCTGGTGTCCCCACTATTTGGATGGCGGTACTTCCAGAGTTGAAAGGCCGCGACACTTCATCGTTGCGTTCCATTCCATGTGGTGGATCGGCTGTGCCCAAAGCACTCAGTGAGGCTTATCGCGAACAGACGGGCTTGCCCATCTTGCAGGCATGGGGAATGACTGAAACTTCGCCCATTGCCGCCGTGTGCACTTTGTCCAAAGCAGATCGTGAACTGCCACAGGAACAACAAGCCGATCTACGCACAACTGTGGGTTTGATTGCTTTCGGTGTGGAGATGCGAGTGGTAGAGCCAGGAACAACTACGCCATTGCCGTGGGACGGCGAATCAAGTGGAGAGTTGCAATGTGCGGGTCCGTGGATTGCGTCCGACTATTACAACGACCCTCGTTCACGTGAGAGTTTCACAGATGATGGATGGTTGCGCACTGGTGACGTTGCAGTTGTCGATGCAAAAGGCCGCATTCGTTTGGTGGATCGCACGAAGGATCTCATCAAGTCCGGTGGTGAATGGATTTCATCGGTTGACGTAGAAAATGAATTGATGTCGCATCCCAAGATTGCCGAAGCTGCAGTCATTGGCGTATTCCACCCCAAATGGAGCGAACGCCCCCTTGCCTGTGTTGTGGTGAAGCCTGGAGAGGAACTGACGAAACAAGAAGTG
>JAUMDU010000106.1:0-2256 GCA_032121425.1 Ilumatobacteraceae bacterium
GAGCGCTTCTCGGTCATCTGCAGATAATCCTGCGCGATACAACGGCATTCCTTCGGCAAGCTTGTCGTATGCGCGCTGCAATACGGCAGCTTCTTCTTGGTTCGTTTTGTCCACGCGTGCAGTTTTCTTCACGCGATTTAATCGAGTCTCCACTGTTTCAAGATCTGCAAGAGCAAGTTCTAGCTCCACTACTCGTAAATGTTCGAGGGGATCATCAGGTCCTGGTACGTCATCGTCGGCGAATGCGCGCAACACAAACACGATGGCGTCTACTTCACGAATGTTGGCCAGGAACTTGTTGCCGAGGCCTTCACCTTTGCTGGCGCCTTCAACAAGTCCACCAATGTCAACAACTTGCACAGCGGCGTGCACGATGCTTTTTGTCTGCGACATTTCAGCAAGGGCCAACAAGCGCTGGTCGGGAACCTTGGCTACGCCAATGTTGGGGTCCTTTGTGGCAAAGGCGTAGGGGGCTGCGAGTGCTCCGCCCCCAGTGAGTGCGTTATACAACGACGACTTCCCAGCATTGGGAAGACCTACTAATCCGAAACGTTCCATGAAGGATGACACGCTACCTGCGGGGGTTTGCTCGGTGGACCGTGTGGGTTCTGGGGATGGGAATTGTTACTATGGCCGTAGTGCAAATACCCCCGCTCCCGCGGAGGCCAAAACACAGATAGGACACCCCCGTGACCAGTTTTGATCTCGACCTCACCAAATACAGCCTTGGTTGGAGCGACCAAGTTGATTACGCATTCGAACCCGAAAAGGGTTTGTCCGACCGTGTGGTGGAACAAATCTCTTGGTGGAAGGGTGAACCCAAGTGGATGACGCAGTACCGCTTGCGCAGTTTGGGAATCTTTGACCGCAAGCCGATGGCCAAGTGGTTTGGCGACAACATGCCCGACATCGATTTTCAAGACATTTTCTATTACCTCAAGCCCGCAACTCATCAAGTAGATGAATGGGATGACCTGCCTGAGCAGATGCGCATCACCTATGAGAAGTTGGGAATCCCCGAAGCAGAACGCAAGTATCTTGCCGGCGTCACCGCCCAGTACGAATCAGAAGTGGTGTTTCACCGCAACCGTGAAGATCTTGAAGCACAAGGCATTTTGTTCTGCGACATGGACACCGCATTGCGCGAATACCCCGATTTGGTGAAGCAATACTTCGGTTCTGTGATTCCTCCAGGGGATAACAAGTTCTCTGCTCTCAACACAGCTGTGTGGTCCGGTGGATCATTCATCTACGTGCCACCAGGCGTGGAATGCGACATGCCCTTGCAGGCATATTTCCGAATTAACTCGGAAAACGCTGGACAGTTTGAGCGCACATTGATCATCGCTGATGAAGGTTCAAAAGTGCACTACATCGAAGGTTGTTCTGCACCTGTCTACACAAGTGATTCGCTGCACTCAGCTGTAGTGGAAATCATTGTGAAGCCATCTGCGCACGTCACCTACACAACAATTCAAAACTGGTCGCCCAACGTGTACAACTTGGTGACGAAGCGTGCCCGTGTTGAAGCAGAAGGTCACATGGAATGGATCGATGGCAACATCGGTTCGAAGTTGACCATGAAGTATCCAAGTGTGTATCTCATGGGTCCAAAAGCCACAGGTGAAGTGCTTTCTGTTGCGTATGCAGGTGCCGGTCAGCATCAAGATGCAGGCGCAAAGATGATTCACGCAGCACCAGAGACCACATCAAAGATCGTGTCGAAGTCCATCAGTAAAGACGGCGGTATCACTGCCTATCGCGGACTTGTGCGTATTGATAAGGGTGCCTACGGATGTAAGAGCCACGTGCAATGCGATGCGTTGATTCTCGATGGTGAGAGCGAAAGCCGTACCTTCCCATATATGGAAGTGGGCGAAAAAGACGCCGAGATTGGTCACGAAGCAACCGTGTCAAAGATTGCCGATGAGCAGTTGTTCTATTTGATGAGCCGCGGTTTGTCACAAGAACAAGCAATGAGCATGGTGGTGAACGGATTCATTGAGCCCGTGACACGTACTTTGCCCATGGAATACGCCGTGGAGTGGAGCCGTTTGATTGAACTGCAGATGGAGGGTTCAGTTGGCTGATTTTGGCCGACTGGATGTTCCTCTATGCCAATGCGTACTGAATGCAAGAACTATGAAAGCCGCACGTACCCCAATGGGGATGCGGTGCGAAAGTGCAATCTTGATTTAGCGCCAGAGGCACCGTGGCGTTGTCCAGATCCTTGTTCGGGATATGAGCGCCGCATGG